>JBBRVT010000187.1:0-8621 GCA_038246615.1 Burkholderiales bacterium | reverse complement strand
CGCCGAGCTGGCACGCCAGGTGGTGCGCAGCGAGCTGGCAGTGCGGCCGGCACTGGTGGCCCAGGTGGCGCGCGAGGCAGTCAACGCGGTGCTGATGAGCGCCCGCCACATCACCGTGCTGGTGCACCCCGACGACCATGCCCTGGTGGCGCAGGGCTGCGAGGAGGCGCTGGCGGCACGTGGCGCCCGCCTGCTGCCCCAGCCCGCAGTGGCGCGCGGCGGCTGCCGCGTCGAATCGGACGCCGGCATGATCGACGCACAGGTCGCCACCCGCTGGGCCCAGGCCACCCAGGCCATGGGCAGCGGCCTGGCCTGGGACGACGGCGCCGCCAGCGGGCCCGAGACCGGCGGCGACGCATGAACCTGGCCGACGCTGATGCAGCCACCCTGCATCCCGGCGCGCCGGGCCGAGCGCCTGAACACGCTCCGGCCGACCCGCATCCCCTCGGGGCATCGCCCGGCCTGTCCGGCGGGCGAGGGGCGCCCTCTGCGCCCTCTGCGCGCCTGCAGCGCTGGGCCCACTACCTCGACGATCTACAGGCCTACGCGGCAGTCAAGGCGCCGCTGCAGACCCACGGCACGCTGGTGCGGGTCACCGGCCTGGTGCTGGAAGCTGCCGGCGTGCGCGCGCCGGTGGGGTCGGTCTGCGAAGTGCATGGCGACATCGGCCCGCCGGTGCTGGCCGAGGTGGTCGGGTTCAACGGCGACCGCGCCTTTCTGATGCCCACTGGCGAGGTGCATGGCCTGTCCAGCGGCGCGCGTGTCACGCCACGCGGCATCAGCCATGCACCGCCGCTGCTGGGCCGCGACAACGCCCTGTGGCGCCGCAGCGAAGACCGCGGCCTGCACCTGGCCGTGGGCGACGGCCTGCTGGGCCGGGTGGTGGACGCCCACGGCCAGCCGATGGACCGCCTGGGTCCGCTGACCCATGTGCGCAACCAGCCGATGCTGCGCCGCCCGATCAACGCGATGGAGCGCGACCCGGTGCGCACCCCGCTCGACACCGGCGTGCGCGCCATCAATGCCCTGCTCACCGTGGGCCGCGGCCAGCGCCTGGGCCTGTTTGCCGGCACCGGCGTGGGCAAGAGCGTGCTGCTGGGCATGATGGCCCGCTACACCGAGGCCGACGTGATCGTGGTCGGCCTGATCGGCGAACGCGGCCGCGAGGTGAAGGAATTCATCGAGGACATCCTCGGCGAGGACGGCCTGGCCCGCAGCGTGGTGGTGGCCGCGCCGGCCGATGCGCCGCCGCTGGTGCGCATGCAGGGCGCCACCTATGCCACTGCGGTGGCCGAGCACTTCCGCGACCAGGGCCGCCATGTGCTGCTGCTGATGGACAGCCTGACGCGCTACGCCATGGCCCAGCGCGAGATCGCCCTGGCCATCGGCGAACCCCCGGCCACCAAAGGCTACCCGCCCAGCTGCTTTGCCAAGCTGCCGCAACTGGTGGAGCGGTCGGGCAACGGCCTGAACGGCGTCGGCTCGATCACCGCCTTCTACACCGTGCTCAGCGAGGGCGACGACCAGCAGGACCCGATCGCCGACGCGGCGCGCGGCATCCTGGACGGCCACATCGTGCTCAGCCGCGAGCTGGCCGAATCCGGCCACTACCCGGCCATCGATGTGGAGAAGTCCATCTCCCGGGTGATGGGCAACGTCAGCCCGCGCGCGCAGGTGGAACTGGCGCGCCGCGCCCGCGGTGTGCTGGCCCGCGTGGGCAAGGCGCGCGACCTGATCCAGCTGGGCGCCTACCAGGCCGGCCATGACGCCGAGCTCGACCAGGCGCTGCAGCTGCACGCACCGCTGGTGGCCCTGCTGCAGCAGGACATGCACGACCGCGCCCCGCTGGCCCAGAGCCGTGCCCAGCTGGCGCGCGTGCTGGGCCCCTGACGCGCCGCTGACCGGCCGCCGACCACCTCCACCGCCCCATGAGCCTGAACTCCATCGCCCTGCTGCAGACCCTGCTGCAACGCGCCGAAGCCGAGCGTGACACCGCCGCGCTGGCGCTGCGCCAGGCCGAGGACCTGGTGGCACGGGCGGAGGAGCAGGGCAGCGCCCTGCACGGCTACCGCGGCGACTATGACCAGCGCTGGACCGCGCGCTTCCAGCAGTCCGGCACGACCGAGCTGCTGCACTGCCACCGCGGCTTCGGCCAGCGGCTGGACCAGGCCATCGCCCACCACCTGATCAACACCCAGCACCTGGGCAACCGGGTTCAGCAGGCACGCACGCTGCTGCTGGCGCGTGAGCAGCGGGTGGCGGCGGTGCGCAAGTTGATCGCCCGGCGCCAGGCCGAGTTGCAGGCCATCGCCCACCGGCGCGACCAGCGCAATACCGATGAAGCCGCCCAGCGCGCCGCCAGCGCCCAGCACGGCCAACACCCGCTGGCCTCCCCGGCCCGTTGACCCGCCCCGTCTGAAGGAGAGACCATGCTCAGCCCCCTGCCTGCCCAACCCGGCCACAGCCTGATGCCATTGCCCGAGGCCGCCGCACCGGCGCGCGACAGCCATGCCGGCGGGACGGCCTTCGCCACGCTGATGCAGCAGCAGACCGACCGCCAGGCCGCGCTGCGCGAGATCGACCAGCACATGGCGGCGCCCAGGCGGCCGGCCGAGTCGGTGCGGCCGCCTGCGGCCCAGGCCGCGCAGCGGCCAGCGGCCGACAGCCCCAACCGGGCGGCCGACACCGAGACGGCCCAAAAAGCGCGCACCGAGGCGGCCCACACCGCGCGCACCGAAGCGGCGCCGCCACGCCGCGAGACGCCGGCAGCCGCAGCCGCCGGGCCTGCGCGCCAGGCCGCCGAGCCTGCGCGCCAGGCCACAGACGGCGCCGATCCTGCCGGCGAAGACGAGGCACCACCCGGCGCCGCCCGGCCGGCGCACGAGGCCACGACCGCAGCTGCGGCGCGCGCGCGCAAAGCCACCAGCCAGACCGGCGCAGACCGCCTGGCGCCACAGCAGGCCGGCGGCAGCCCCGGCGGCGACACGCCGGCCGACAGCACCGCTGCAGCTGCGGCTGCCGGTGGCAGTTCCAACACCAGCACCAGCACCAGCACCAACACCAGCACCGCCCAGTGGGCCCGCCAGCGCCGGGCTGCCGCCGACGCCGCGCTGTCCGACCTGGCAGCAGCCAGCGCCACCAGGCAGGCCACCGTGCCAGCCGATACCGGTGATGCCGGTGGCGACAGGGCGGCTGTCGATGCCCTGGATGGCGCCGGCGACGGCACGGCGGCAGCAGCGCCATCGGGCCAGCAGCTTGCCCTGCCGGCGCCACTGTCGCTGCAGCCGGGCACCGTGCCGGCCGAGGCATTGGCAGCTGCCGACAACCCGGTGGCAGCCGCCGGGCAGGCGCCCTCGCCGATGCCCTTGCCGCGCGGCGGCAGCGTGCCGGCGCTGTCGGCTGGCGCAGGCGGCCAGGCATCGGGCCTGGCCGCTGCCGGTGGCCCTGCCGTGGGCGCTGCGGCCGCCGGTGCCGCCATCGGTGCAACAACCGATGCCAGCAACCTGCCTGCCGGCGGCGCCGTGCCGCACGCTGGCGCAACCGTGGCCAACCCGCTGGCGGCCGCCGCCGCACCCGCCGCCGTCGCCCGGCCCGAGCCGGCCAACCTGGCCGGCACAAGCGCCGCTGCACCAACCGCCCTGGCGGCCGCGCCGCAGGCCACTCTGGCCCTGCCGGCCTTCGGCAACGCCGTGGCCGGCGCGGCAGCGGGCATCGCCAGCGACCCCGCCGGCCGCAGCCGCGCCGCGCAAGGCGCCGACCAGGGCGGCGCCAGCAGCAGCCAGCCGGCAGCCGACCCCGACTTGGCCGAGGCAGCCAGCACGGCCGCTGGCACCGCCACGGGGCGCCAAGACGGCAGCGGCCCGGCCACCGGCGGCCAGACCGCCCATGCCGCCGCCAACGTCGCCAGCAAGGCTGCCGCCAGTGCTGCTGCCAACATCGCCGCCCGTGCTGCTGCCCATGCTGCGGCCGATCGCGTGGCCGAATCTGCGGTCAGATCGGCCGCCAGCCCGGCCGGCGATACCGCCGCCGATGCCGCCTCCATACCCGGCGCCGACGGCACCGACAGCCGCACCAACCCGGGCGCGGCCACCCAGGCCGCCGTGCCAGGCGACCGCCCGCTGCCGGGCCAGCCTGTGCCGGCGCAGCCGGCCACGCTGACACCGGCTGCGGCCGCCATGCTGCAAGCCAACAGCGCCGCAGCCGCCGTGGCTGCGCGCACCGGCAACAGCGCGGCCGCCAGCAAGGCCATCACCGTCACCGCCGTCACCTCTGTCGCCGGCAACCTTGCCGATGGCAGCGGCCCGCGCGCTCGCCCGATGGCCGGGGCGGCGTCGGCCGCCATGGCCGGTCCGACCGAGCGCAGCCCTGGCGCGGATACCTCGGCGGTCACGGCCGCCGCAGTTGCCGCAGCCGCTACTGCCGCCAATGCCGCTACGCCCATCGATGCGGCCCGCGGACCGGTCGACGCCAGCCCCTCGGCGCCACGCAACCCGCAGGCCGACGGCGTGCAGGCGGGCCCTGTTTCTGCAGCCATCGGCGCTGCCGACCGCCATGCGCAGGCCCTGGCCGCCGCATCGGTGCCCGGCCGCGCCGAGTCGCTGCCGGCAGCCGACCTGGCGGCCAGCTTCAATGGCCTGCCGCAGGCGCAGCAGGCCGCCGGCGTGCCCGGCTCGGCCCTGGGCAGCGTTGTCGCAGCGGCGCCGGCCGAAGCCAGCGTGCCGGTGCCGCTGGACGACCCCGGCTTCGGCACCGCGCTGGGCACGCAGGTCAGCGTGATGGTGCGCGACGGCGTGCAGACCGCACGCCTGCAGCTCAACCCGGCCGAGATGGGGCCGATCGCGGTGCAGATCGCACTGGACGGCAGCGCCGCACGGGTCGACTTCCAGGCCGACATGGCCAGCACCCGGGCGGTGATCGAGGCCTCGCTGCCGGCGCTGGCCGGCGCGCTGCAGGACGCGGGCTTCACACTGGCTGGCGGCGGCGTGTTCCAGCAGACCCCCGGCCGCCAGGGCCAGGGCGACGCAGCGCCCCAGCCGGGCCAGGCGCGCGGTGCCGAAGACAGCGCCCGAGCCGGCAACCCGCTCGCGCCGGCAACCGTGCAGGTGCGCACCCAGCGCGGCCTGGTCGACCTGGTGGCCTGAACGCGGGCACACCCGGCCCGGCCCGCCGGGCTGCGCCCACCACGGCGGCGGCAGGCTGCTGCGCGCCGCTGTCAGGCAGCCGAAAAGACATGGTGGTTTGCACCGCTGTTCAGCGCATCGGCCGCCGCCAGCCATCCAAATAATCGACTGAGAAGGCCGCCATGCCGCATTGCAGGCAGGGCGTGCCACCCTGCCGGCTTGCCGGCATGTCCTGGAGAAGCCCATGTCCGCCGCACCCGCCGCCGCTGCCGATGCCGCCCCGCCCGCCAAGGGCGGCAAGAAGAAGCTGATCATCATCATCGCCGCCGTGCTGCTGCTGGTGCTGGTCGGCGGCGGCGCCGCCTTCATGCTGTTGAAGAAGGCGCCCGCCGAGGGCGACGAAGAAGCCGACGGCGACCAGGCCCAGGCCGAGTCCCACGAGCCGGCACCCAAGGCCAAGCCCAAGCACGACCCCAAGCATCCGCCGGTGTTCGTGCCACTGGACCCGTTCACCGTCAACCTGGCCGACAAGGAGACCGAACGCTACGCCCAGGTCGGCGTGACGCTGGAGATCGAGGACGCCAAGGTCGGCGAGGAGATCAAGCTCTACATGCCGGCCATCCGCAACAACATCCTGATGGTGCTGGCGCACAAGACTGCCGCCCAGCTGCTCACCCGCGAAGGCAAGGACAAGCTGGCCCAGTCCATCCTGTATGCCGCAGTGCGCCCGCTGGGCTACGAGATCGACGAGGAAGAAGAGGCGGACAGCCAGGCCGCCGCAGACACGCAGGAGCCGCCGAAAAAGAAGAAGAAGAAGAAGAAACCGGTCAGCCTGCCGGTCACTGCGGTGCACTTCTCCAACTTCATCATCCAGTGATGACCCCCCCCCGTAGCGCCTGCGGCCCGGCGAAGCCGGACCCGGGGCGCCCGCTTGACGTGGCCAGCAGCGCCTCGCGGCGCCGCGGCCCTGGCCAGGCCCATGACATCAGCCGCCGCTCATGAACCAGCAGATCCTGTCGCAGGACGAGGTCGATGCGCTGTTGCAGGGCATCACTGGCGAAAGCCAGAAGATCGAGGCCGAAGAGGTCAAGACCGAAGGCATCCGCGACTACAACATCGCGAGCCAGGAGCGCATCGTGCGTGGGCGCATGCCCACGATGGAGATCATCGGCGAGCGCTTCGCCCGCAACATCCGGCTGGGGCTGTTCAACCTGATCCGCAAGAGCCCCGAGGTGTCGATCGGCGGAGCCAAGGTGATCAAGTACAGCGCCTTCCTGCGCGAGATCGTGGTGCCCACCAACTTCAACATCGTCAGCGTCAAGCCGCTGCGCGGCAGCGGACTGATCGTCTGCGACCCGGCGCTGGTGTTCGCGGTGATCGACGCGCTGTACGGCGGCAACGGCAAGTACCACACCCGCATCGAGGGGCGTGATTTCTCGGCCACCGAACAACGCGTGATCGAGCGCCTGGTCGACGTGATCATCACCGAGTACAGGAAGGCCTGGGCCGGCATCTATCCGGTGGAGCTGGAGTACCAGCGCAGCGAGATGCAGCCGCAGTTCTGCAACGTGGCCACGCCCAGCGAGGTGGTGGTGGCCACCAGCTTCACGCTGGAGGTGGGTGACACCACCGGCACGGTGCACTTCTGCATCCCCTACAGCACGCTGGAGCCGATCCGCGACGTGCTGTATTCGGCCATGCAGGGCGACGCCGAGCCCGACCGGCGCTGGATCAAGCTGCTGCGCACGCAGATCCAGAGCGCCGACGTGCCGCTGGTGGCCGAGCTGGCCACCGCCCGGGTCACGGTGGAACAGGTGCTGGGCTTCAAGCCGGGCGACTTCATCGAGCTGGACCTGCTGCCGATGATCCAGGCCAAGGTGGACGGCGTGCCGCTGTTCGACTGCCACTACGGCACCAGCAATGGCCGCAATGCCATCAAGATCGACAAGATGTTGACCAGTGCCGACGCGGGCTGGTTGGGAGCAGACAATGAGTGACGACACCGCCGGCATGTCCGAGGAAGACCGCATGGCGGCGGAGTGGGCCGCAGCGCTGGACGAGAGCAAGCCTGCTGCGGGCGGCAAGACCGAGACCGCCAGCGAGGTGACCGACCCGCTGGGTGCGGTACAGGCCGCGCAGTTCACCAATTTCTCGTCCGTCCAGCCCGGCTCCATCGCGCCCGGCAACGACCTGAACATGATCCTGGACATCCCGGTGCAGCTGACCGTGGAGCTGGGCCGCACCCGCATCCCGATCAAGCACATCCTGCAGCTGGCGCAGGGCTCGGTCGTCGAGCTGGAGGCGCTGGCCGGCGAGCCGATGGACGTGCTGGTCAACGGCTACCTGATCGCCCAGGGCGAAGTGGTGGTGGTCAACGACAAGTTCGGCATCCGCCTGACCGACATCGTGACGCCGAGCGAGCGCATGCGCCGCTTGTCGCGGACATGAGTGCTGCCATGAGCGGAACCGACTTCATCGGCCCGGTGGCAGCCTTCGTGCTGGTCGTGGCGCTGATCCCTGCCGCGCTGTGGCTGCTCAAGCGCACGCCGCTGGGCGGCAGCGCCACCGGCGCGCCGATGCGCCTGGTGGGCGCACTGCCGCTGGCACCGAACCAGCGCCTGGTGACCGTGGAGGTGGGCCAGGGCGAGGACCGGCGCTGGCTGGTGCTGGGCGTGACACCCGCCGGCATCAGCACGCTGCACAGCCTGCCGCCGCAGGCCGAGCTGCCGCCGGTTGCGGCTGGCCCGGGCACGCTGTTCGCCCAGCTGCTGCAGAAGCAGCGCCGCGGGGGCAACGATGCACGCTGATCACGCCATGCTTTCCCGGCGCCGGCTGCCCCGCGCCAGCATGTGGCTGGCTGTCACGTTGTTGTCGGCAGTTTCCGGCGCAGCCTTAGCGCAATCTGCCACGGCAGCGCCCGGCTTGCCGCTGCTGATCGGCCAGGCTGGCGGCGGCACCACCTACTCGGTGCCGATCCAGACGTTGCTGTTCTTCACCTCCCTCACCTTCCTGCCGGCGGTGGTGCTGATGATGACCGGCTTCACCCGCATCGTCATCGTGCTGAGCCTGCTGCGTCAGGCGCTGGGCACCCAGGCGGCGCCACCCAACCAGGTGATCATCGGGCTGAGCCTGTTCCTCACCTTCTTCGTGATGTCGCCGACGCTGGACAAGGTGTACCAGGACGCCTGGCTGCCCTATTCCACCCAGAAGATCGACTTCCCCGAGGCGCTGGAGCGCGCCGAGGCGCCGATGCGCAGCTTCATGCTCAAGCAGACCCGCCACAGCGACATGGCCTTGTTCGCCAAGCTGGCCAAGCTGCCCGCCGAGACCAGGCCCGAGGCCATGCCCTTCATGGTGATCGTGCCGGCCTTCGTGGCCAGTGAGCTGAAAAGCGCGTTCCAGATCGGCTTCATGATCTTCATCCCGTTCCTGATCATCGACATGATCGTGGCGAGCGTGCTGATGAGCCTGGGCATGATGATGTTGAGCCCGGTGCTGGTG
>JBBRVT010000186.1:0-8627 GCA_038246615.1 Burkholderiales bacterium | reverse complement strand
GGCCCCCGAGGGGGATGAGGAAACTTGGGAGCGGCCCGGCGTTTCCTCATGACCGCCCCCACACCTGCCGCTTCGCGTCAGGCCCCCCGAGGGGGATGAGGAAACTTGGGAGCGGCCCGGCGTTTCCTCATGACCGCCCCCACACCTGCCGCTTCGCGTCAGGCCCCCCAAGGGGGATGAGGAAACTTGGGAGCGGCCCGGCGTTTCCTCATGCGCGTGACGAATGCCCGTTTTAGCCCGGCGGCGCGGCTACTGCCTCGGCCCGGGCCGCCAGTTCGGCGCTTCAGACGGCGCCCCGGGCGGTAGTCTGTCGGCCATGATCAAGAAGCGCATCCCGTTCTCGGAGCAACACGCCTGGCAGGACACCACGCCCGGCATGCTGACGACCACAGCCGTCGCCGCCCCCGGCAAGCCGGGCTCCCGTGTGCAGCCGCCGTTGCAAGAGGTGCTGCAGGGCCTCGAAGCGCGCGTGCTCGAGGGCGAGACGGTGTTCGACCAGCTGTTCGGGCCCTGGCCCGAGGGCGACCCGCGCCTGCCATAGCTCCGAGAGGGCGAGCCAAGGCTCAGCCGATCGCCCGCACGCCGAACAGCAGCGTGTGCAAGCCGAACGCGAACAGCGCCCACACACCCACCCCCACCACCACCACCACCGCCGTGCGGCTTGCGCTGCCCGGCGGGTAGACCGTGCCGGCGGCGCGGTCGCGCTGGCGCGACGAGCGGAAATCCAGCACCGCCCAGACCAGGAAGCTGCCAAACAGCAGCACATCGGCCAGCGTGTTGTTGGCCAGCAGATGGGCCAGCGCCCAGACCTTGACGCCCAGCACCATCGGGTGGTGCAGCCGGGCCTTGATGCTGTTGCCCGGCACCTGCGCGGCTGTCAGCAGCACCAGCGCCACCAGCACCAGCAGCGCAGCCAGGTGGCGCGTCCACACCGGCGACTCCCACAGCACCACCGGCGTCAGCCGGGCCTGGCCGTAGCCCCAGATGATCAGCCCGAAGCCGACCAGCGAGACCACGGTGTAGAGGCCCTTCCAGGCGTTGGGCCCGCGCTGGGCGATCACCTGCGTGCGCCAGCCCTCGGCCACGATGCGTGCCGAATGCATGCCCAGAAACATCAGCAGGCCCAGGATCAAGGCAGACATGGTTGCGCTTTCGGTCGGATGGTGGTAGCAGGGCTGGCGGCGGCGACGGCGCTCACTTGCGGGCCGGGCTGTCGATGTAGAGGGCGAACAACCGGGCCAGGTCGGCCGCGCCGTCGCTGCCCTTGACGGCGGCAAACGCAGTCTTCGCCTGGCCGGCCTGGCCGGCACGCAGGGCCACGACGCCCAGGTGCAGTTGGGCGTCATCGGGCCGGCGCAGCCCGCCCTTGGCGACGCCCTGGGTGATCAGCGCCAGGCCGCGCTCGTGGGCGCCGGTGGAAGACAGCGCCATGCCCAGCCCGTACAGCGCGTTGCCGTTGGCTGCCTTGCCAGCTGCGGCCTCGCTCTCGGCCAGCGTGGCGCGGTCCTGCGCGGCTGATTTGGTGACCGACTCACGCAGCTTCTGGTCGGCGGCCGCGTTCGGCCCCTTGCCCAGCAGACCGCCCTTGTAGCCGGCGTCCAGCAGGGCCTGGGCCTCGGCTGGCAAGCCGGCCTGGCTGGCGCGGTAGGCCATGTCGCCGATCTCGTCACCTTCCAGCACGATGCCCACCACCTGCCGCAGCCGGTAGACATCCAGCCGCAGCCGGTCATCTGCGAAACCGTCCTTGCGCACGGTGCGGTTGATCAGCTCGTCCCAGTAATCGGTCTTGCCGGTGCTGCCGGCCAGCCGCGCCAGCGTGGCCAGGTAGCCCGCGCTGTCTTTCACCTGGTTCTGGCTGGATGCCAGCAGGCGCAGAGTGGCCTCGGGCGTGGTGCGCCTGGCGGACTCGTCGGCAGCCAGGCGCGGCAGCAGCGCGGCGACGACAGCGGCATGGTCGCCCTGCACGCTGAGCACCTGCGGGTACAGGTTGGCGATCTCGGCGCTGGGCCCGCGGTCGTCCAGATAGCTCTTCATCAGTGCCTGTGCGCTGTCGTACTTCTTGAGCTGCAGCGCCAGCTTGATGGTGCTCTCGGCCAGGCCGGCTTTGTCGGCCGGCGGCAGCAGTGGCGAGGCCAGCATTTTCTCGAACAGCGCCAGCGAGCCGGCCTGGTCGCCATTGCCGAACAGCGCCGGGCCCTTGAAGCGCAGCACGATGTACTGCTCATAGGGCGTGAGCGCCGGCATCGCCTCGACCTCGGCGATGCGGGCCAACGCATCCGCGAACTGGCTGGCCCGGATGGCCTCCTGCGCGGCGGCCAGCGGCTTGGCCGCCTCGGGGCGCAGCGTGGGGCCGGAGGTTGCAGCAGCCGGCGCCGGGGCGGCGGCCTGTGCCCAGGCGTTGCCGGTGGCCAGCAGCATCGCCGGCAACATGGCCAGCACCACGGTCAGCAGCATGGGCGCCAGCAGGAAAAACGGGGTGCGCAGAGCGGGGCGGGCAGGTTTCACAGGCAGCGCCAAATGTCACGCCGGAACGGCAGGAAGAGCAGTGTATGCAGGTCGAAAAAAAAGGCGGCCCGAAGGCCGCCCTGGCAGACCGGCGCGCTGGCCGTCACTGCACCGGCGTGATGCCGGCAATCGCCCAGTCGCCCTGGCCGCTGGCCGGGCGCACCAAGTGCCACAGCTCGTTGAACGGCTCGTCGCCTGCCTCTGCCGCTTCACGGACCAGGCCATGGAAGCGCACGCTGACGATGTCCTGGCCGTTCTCATGCGCCACCTCGACCACCTGGGCATCGATCTGCACCACGTCGGTCTGCTGCTTGACAGCGCCGCGTTCCTGCAGGTCGAGCCGCAGCGAAGCGAACAGCTCGGGCGTGGTGAACTTGCGCAGGTCGTCGACATTGCCGGCGTCATTGGCCGCCTGCATGCGGATGAAGACCATCTTGGCCAGGCGCTCGAAATCGGCTGCGGCCATGCCACCCGGCAGCGCAACCACCGGCACAGCAACGGGCGCACTACCTGACGCACCAGCCGACGCGAGCACCGGCGTGTCGCCCACCGAGGGCGCACCCAGCGACCCCGAGCCCATCGCGGGCGTGTCCATCGGCGAAGAAGTTTCCTGCAAGGCGCTGCGCTGCATCGGCGCGGGCTGCGTGGCCGTCGAACTGGGGGCCTGCCAGTCGCCCATCGGGGCACCTGCGCCGGCCAGCTGCGGGCCGTTGCTGCGCCGGGCGCCGCCGCCGCCAAAGCGTGCCAGCAGGAAGCGGATGCCGAAGAACGCCGCCACCGCCAGCAGCGCCAACATCATGAAGTTGGCCAGGCCTTCGCCCATGCCCAGGTGGCTGAACAACGCGGCAATGCCCAGGCCGGCGGCCAGGCCGGCCACCGGCCCCATCCAGTTGCGCTTGGGTGCGGCCGCAGCCGCTGCGGCGCCGGTGGTGGCGGCCGCCGGGGCGGCAGCCGCTGCCGGTGCATTGGCGGTGGTGGGCGGGGTGTTGGTCGGTGTTGACGACGGCGGCGGCGCCTGGCGCTGCATGCCGGCGGACTTGCCGCCTCCCAGTCGCTTGGCTTCGGCATCGCCCGGGGCGAAGCCCAGCGAGACGGCGGCAACGGCCACGGACAGGGCAACCAGCAGGTATTTCACAGTGACAATCTCCGGGAATTTGGATGGTAGCTCGACAGTGAGCAGTGGGGTCAGACTTCCGAACGGTACCGCAGTTCCCACCACATCGTGAAAAAAGGCCTGTCCGGTCCAGTCAGCGCCTTGTCGTGGACTTCAACTGTGGCACGGTCCATGATCAGCGGCCCGCCGCCCCAGGAGTGACCATGCCCGAAGCAGACCGCCCGATGATGCAATTGCAGGCCGGCGTGGGCCGGCCGCTTTCCATCGTGCTCGACGCCAGCCCCGCGGCCGGCCTGCTGTGGCATGCGCCGGCAGCGCCCGCCGGCTGCAGCCTGGTGGCCGACGGCCAGGCCCCGGGCGGTGCCGGTGACGGCGGAGGCGTGCAGCAGCGCTTCGTCTTCACCGCCGCAGCGGCCGGATCGCACACGCTGCGCTTCTTGCTGCAACGCAGCTGGGAAGCGCAGCCGCAGGCGGTGCAACTGGTGCAGGTCAGCGCGGGCTGACGCCCCTTCCAACCCGCAAAGACGCGCTTCACCAGGCGAACTGTGCCGGTGTGTACGGCACCGGGTCGTGACCGCAGCCCGGGATGGTGACCAGCACCGGGACCGGCAGCGCAACCCGGGCCTCCCACAGGGTGCAGTCGGCAGGGTGCATGCTGAACTGGCGCACCAAGGCCGGATCGTGGTGCGGCGTCACCAGGAGCTGTCGGGCTTGGGCGTCGATAGCGAGAATCGGCCCCAGCGAGGACAGTTCTTGCCGGATTTGCAGCCCCATAGCCCAGCCATGGGGCAAAAAGACGGTGAGAAATGGACCGCTGCGGTCGATTCGCAGCCGACGCTCCCCCAGTCCGGCAGGCTCCTAGGCCGTCGGGCAGGCGGCGCAGGCTGGTCTCGGTGAGCCGGCGCCACTGCGCGTCGGTCTGCGCGTCGGTCTGCGCGTCGGTCTGCGCGTCCGTCTGCGCGTCGGTCTGCGCGCCGGTCTGCGCGCCGCAGGGCCGGCAGACGGTGCGGACGTCCTGCTCCAGAGCCGCCGCGGTGGCAACGGCCGGCGGGCTGCCCGCATCACCGCCGAGGCGCGGCACGGCAGGCGTCGCCAGCTCGGGGCCGATGCCGTTCACCACCAGCCGCTCGATGCCCCCGCGCAGCACTGCGGCCGCCGCGCGCGGGCCGATGGTGTCGGGGCAAATCACGCGCCAGCGCTGCGCCAGGTGGGCAGCGATGTCGTCCATGCCGCGCCCGGTGCGCGCCAGCCGGAGCCAGGCCACCACCACCTCGGCATGCTGCGCGCCCCGCTCGGTGTGTGGCGATCACCCGCACACCCAGCTCGATGACCTGGTTGCATCCGGCTGACCAGGAACCTGCAGGCGTTGTTGGTGCGCAGGTCCACCATGGGTGGCCTTTGCTGATCCAGACCACGCGGCGGGCCCGGTCGACCACCAGAATGCCCTGCACGGTCTGGGCGACGAGGTCGAAGATCGACTGCGCGGTCAGCTTCAGCTGGCTGTCGGTGTCTTGCGGCAGCGCGGGCGGAGTCGGTATGGCGGCAGGCGCGCGGGTGCCCCTGCGCTGTACGGCAGGCCAGGGCGCGGCGGGCCGGTGAGGCTGCTCAGCGCGGCGGCGGCAGTTCCGGTGGCGCGCCCGGCGCGCCCGGCGCAGTCGGGGCAGTCGGAGCGGTCGGCGCGTCAGACACCGGCCGGTCCACCAGCCGCCGCAGCCCCCGGGCGGCGGCGTCCACCTGATCGGCCAGGCGCTGCGCTTCCAGCGCCGACAGGCCGGCCGCCCGGCCCGGCTCGCCGCGCCGGGCGGCCGCCACGGCGGCGTTCAGCGCCAGCAGGTGCTCGCGGGCGGCGTCGCTGGCCAGGGCATCGGGAGCCGGTGGCGGTGGTTGCGGCCGCAGCGGCAGGCGCAGCAGCGCCCAGGCCACGGCCAGTGACAGCGCGGCCAGCACCGCCAGCGCCCAGACCAGCGTGGCGGCCTGTTGCGCACTGGCGCGGGCGGTGGCGGCGGCCCGGCTGGCGGCCTGTTCTATCTCGGCCCACCAGGCCTCGATGTCGGCGCGCAGGCGGCCGAAGGCGACCTGCGACTCACCAGCCAGCAGCGCGCGTGCCTGCTGCGCGGCCGCCGGGTCCTGCGCGGCCTGGCGCGACGCGGCAAGCAGCCGGTCCTGCACGGCCCAGAAAGCGGCGAGGCTGGCCTGCACGGCGGCATGGTGGCGGCGCTCGGCATCGCCCTGCAGGCGCGGGGCGATGGCGGCCATGTGGCGCTCGACCTGGCTGCGGCTGGCCTGCAGCCGGCCCTCCAGCGCACGGCGCTCGGCCGCGTTCTGCAGCGTGAGATGCAGCGCCGCCATGCCGCGCTGCTCGTCGACCCGGGCGGCCAGTTCGCGCACCTGCCGCAAGGCCGGCAGCGCTGCCAGCTCGGTGGTGATGGCCTGCGCCTCGGCGTCGCGGCTCTGCGACACCGACATGCCAGCCAGCAGGCCCAGCGCCAGCAGCAGCAGCACCAGCAGCTGGCGCAGGCGTGCGCCGGGAGGGGAGGAAAGGGTCAGTTGCATGGGCAGCAGATCGCCCTCGATGATGGTGGCCACCGGCGCGGGCCCATCGGCCGAAGTGCGCCGCTGCGCCGGTGTTGATCGGGCTCAAGCTGCGTGCCAGCTGCGCTTCAAGCTGCACTCCGAGCCGAACTCCGAGCTGCACTCAAGACCGCAGGGGGCGGGGCCGGCGCGCCAGCCGGCCCGGCCGTCCGGTGGGCAGTGCCGCCGTGCTGCCCGGCACATCGGCCTGCATCGCCGCCTCGGCATCGGCCACGATGCGCGCCAGCCGGTCGGCCAGCTTCTCGGTGCTGAGCTGCTCGCGGAAGCGCTCGACCATCAACGCCAGCGCAAACGGGCTGGGCGCCCGCAGCACCACCGGGGCCAGGCGCCAGGCGCGCAGCCGGGCCAGGCTGGCGGCCAGCTGGCGCAGGTTCAGCTCCTGCGCCAGTACCTCGGCATCGGCCTGGTGCAGCAGGCGGTTGCCGGGGTCGTGCTGGCGGAACACGTCGTAGAACAGGCCCGAGCTGGCCTGCAGCTGCCGCGTGCTCTTGGGCGCGCCGGGGTAGCCGGTGAACACCAGGCCGGCGACGCGGGCGATCTCGCGGAAGCGCCGGCGCGCCAGCTCGCTGCTGTTGAGGCTGGCCAGCACATCGGCCAGCAGGTCGGGCCCGGGGTCGAAGACCGACTGGTCGAGCACCGTCGCCAGGTCCAGGTCTTCAGCGGCCAGCAGTTCGAAGCCGTAGTCGTTGACGCTGATGCTGAAGGTGTTGGGCCGGTGCTGTGACAGCCGCCAGCCCAGCAGGCTGGCCAGGCCCAGGTGCACGTGGCGGCCGGCAAACGGGTAGACGAACAGGTGCCAGCCCTCGCGCGAGCGGTACTGCTCCACCAGCAACGTGCCGGCGCCGGGCAGTTGCGACAGGCGGCGCTGGGCGTCGAGCATCGGCGCGGCGGCGCGCAGCTCCGGGTCGACGGGCATGGCGCTGCCGCTGTCGGGCGCCGCATCGGCCTGCTGCACGCCCGCCAGCACCGCCAGCGTGGCGTCGGCCAGCTCGCTGGACAGGGGCATCTTGCCGCCGCCCCAGCTGGGCACCACGCCGCGCTGGCCGCTGGCCTTGCGCACATAGGCGGCCATGTCCTGGGTGCGCACGTACTCCAGCACCCGGCCGCCGAAGACGAAGCAATCACCCTTGTTCAGCCGGGCGATGAAGCTTTCTTCCACCTGGCCGAGGGTGCCGCCACCAGCCCCTGCCTTGGACCACCACTTCACCAGCATCGCCGATTCACCGACGATGGTGCCCACCTGCAGCCGGTGGCGCAGCGCGATGCCCTTGTCGGGCACGCGGTACACACCGTCCTCGCCGCAGACCACGCGGTGGAACTCGGGGTAGGCGCCGAGCGAATCGCCGCCGCGCACCACGAAGTCGAGCGCCCACTGGAAGCTCGCTCGTGACAGACTGCGGTAACTGTAGGCCCGGCGCACCTCGGCATGCAGTGCGTCGGCGCAGAAGCCGCCGCCCAGCGCCACGCTCACCAGGTGCTGCACCAGCACGTCCAGCGGCGCCTCGGGCGCCTGGCGCGGCTCCACCTGGCCGGCCGCCACGGCCCGCCGCGCAGCCACTGCCTCGATCAGCTCCAGCGTGTTGGTCGGCACCAGGGTGATGCGGCTGGGCCGGCCGGGCTGGTGGCCCGAGCGGCCGGCGCGCTGCAGCAGCCGGGCCACGCCCTTGGCCGAACCGATCTGCAGCACCCGCGAGACCGGCAGAAAATCCACGCCCAGGTCGAGCGACGAGGTGGCCACCACCGCTTTCAGCGTGCCGGCCTTCAGACCCGCCTCGACCCATTCACGCACCGACTTGTCGAGCGAGCCGTGGTGCAGCGCGATGTCGCCCGCCCAGTCGGGCCGGGCGGTCAGCAGCATCTGGTACCAGGCCTCGGCCTGGCTGCGCACGTTGGTGAAGACCAGTGTGGTGCCGCCGCCGGCGGCCACGGTGCTGGCGATCTCGTCGGCCACCGGCTGCTGCATCTGCGCGCCCAGGTGGCCGCCCCAGGAAAAGCGCCCCGGGTTGGGCGGCAGCAGGGTGTCGATCACCAGCGCCTTGTCGATGCGGCCCTGCACCAGCAGCGGCGGCGCATCGCCCGGCGGTTGCGGGCCCTGCAGCATGGCCAGCGCCTCGGGCAGGTTGCCCAGCGTGGCCGACAGGCCCCAGACCAGCAGGCGCGGGTTCCACACCGCCAGCCGGGCCAGCAGCAGCTGCACCTGCACGCCGCGCTTGTTGCCGACCAGCTCGTGCCATTCGTCCACCACCACGGTGTGCACGCCGTGCAGGCGCTCGGCAGCGTCGGCGCGGGTCAGCAACAGGGTCAGCGATTCGGGCGTGCTGACCAGCACCGTGGGCAGGCGCCGGTCTTGCCGGGCACGCTCGGCCGAGGTGGTGTCGCCGCTGCGCAGGCCCAGGGTCCAGGCCGGCGCCAGGTC
>JBBRVT010000185.1:0-8679 GCA_038246615.1 Burkholderiales bacterium | reverse complement strand
CCTGTCGCATGCCAATGTGCGGCTGGGCTTCGGGCCGCTGCGCTGGCTGCTGGTGAGCCCGCAGTTCCATCGCCTGCACCATGCGGTGGGCCTGGGCCATGAATCGGCCGGGCAGGGCAGCCTGGGCGGGCACAACTTCGCTGTGCTGTTCCCGGTGTGGGACCTGTTGTTCGGCAGCGCCCGCTTCGACAGTGCAACGCAAGCCACCGGCATCCGCGACCAGCTGGCAGGCCGCGACTACGGCCGCGGCTTCTGGGCCCAGCAGTGGTTGGGGCTCAAGCGTCTGGCAGGGCGCGCGTGACTGCGCCCACCGGCGGTGAACCGCCCTCGGCTATCCTCGCCGCCTGATGCGACAACTGCTCGACTCCTTCTGGCGCGCCGGCGCCTACTGCCTGCACCCCAAGGTGATCGCGCTGTCGCTGCTGCCGCTGCTGATCGGCGTCGCGCTCGCACTCGGCCTGGGCTGGTTCTACTGGGAGGCGGCGGTGGCCGGCGTGCGCACCACGCTGGAGACCTGGCTGCTGGTGGATGCGGCGCTGAAGTGGGTGGAGTCGCTGGTGGGCAGCAGCTTCCGCACGGTGCTGGCGCCGCTGATCGTGGTGGCGCTGGCCGCACCGGTGATCGTGGTGCTGTCGGTGCTGCTGGTGGCCTGGCTGATGACGCCGGCACTCGTCAACCTGGTGGCCAACCGGCGCTTTCCGGCCCTGCAGCGCAGGCACGGCGCGGGCATGGTCATCAGCATCGCCTGGTCGCTGGGCTGCACCGTGCTGGCGCTGCTGGCGCTGGTCATCAGCGTGCCGCTGTGGTTCATCCCGCCGCTGGTGCTGGTGGTGCCGCCGCTGATCTGGGGCTGGCTCAACTACCGGGTGATGAGCTTCGACGTGCTGGCCGACCATGCCAGCGCCGACGAACGGCGCCAGATCATGCGCGCGCAGCGCATGCAGCTGCTGGGCATCGGCGTGGTCTCTGGCTTCCTGGGCGCAGCACCGTCGCTGCTGTGGGCGGCCAGCGCGCTGACCCTGGTGTTCGCGCCGCTGCTGATCGTGGTGTCGGTCTGGCTCTACACCCTGGTGTTCGGCTTCTCGGCGCTGTGGTTCACCCACTTCGCGCTGACGGCGCTGGCGCAGCTGCGCGGTCAGGCTGCCAGCATCGACCGCGAGCAAGCGCCGCCTGGCGAGGTCATCGACCTGATCCCCGCCGTCCCGGCCCCGGCCAAGCCCGTCGCGGCGCTGCCGCCGCCGGCGCCGGCGCCCTGACCCCCCCACAACCACCAACCCGCGTTCCCTGAGCACCCGCACCATGCGCAACTTCGGCCTCATCATCGTCGGCGACGAAATCCTCTCCGGCAAGCGACTGGACAAGCACATGGCCAAGGTCATCGCGCTGCTGGGCGCACGCGGCCTGGGCCTGGCCTGGGCCCGCTACGCCGCCGACGACCGGCAGCAGATCACCAGCACGCTGCAGCAGGCCATCGCCAGCGGCGACATCGTGTTCTGCTGCGGTGGCATCGGCGCCACGCCCGACGACCACACCCGCCAGAGCGCCGCTGCCGCGCTGGGCCGGCCGCTGGTGCTGCATCCGGAGGCCGAGCTGCTGATCCGCGCACGCATGCAGGACGTGGCGCGCGAGCAGGGCATGCCCTACGAACCCGACCGGCCCGACAACCTGCACCGGCTGAACATGGGCACCTTCCCCGCCGGTGCGGCCATCATCGCCAACCCGTACAACAAGATCCCGGGCTTCAGCATCGGCGACCTGCACTTCGTGCCCGGCTTTCCGGTGATGGCCCATCCGATGATCGAAGCGCTGCTCGACGGCCCTTACCGCCATTTGCACGGCAGCCATGTGCAGACCGAACGCTCGGTGATCGTGATGGGCGCGATGGAGGCGGCGCTGACGCCGCTGATGGAAGCCATCGAGGCGCGCTTTGCCGGCATCAAGGTGTTCAGCCTGCCCAGCGTCGACCACCCGAGCTGGGGCCGCCACATCGAGCTGGGCGTCAAGGGCCGCCCGGACGACACCGTGCCGGCTTACGCCGCGCTGCTCGACGGCCTGCGTGCATTCGACGCACAACTCGGCCCTGAATTGGTGCGCTGAAGAGGCCCCGAACGGGTGCATGGAGACGCACTGAAGTTGTGCATTCCTGCGTCTGCGCTGCGACTTCTTCCTCTGATTCGGCGCTGCCGTTGCGGCCGGTTTACCGCCCGGTCCGTGGCATGCTTTCTGCTACATTCTTGTGCGCCCGGCTGGCTCGCCACGCCGGTTGCGGCCTGCACGACACCCCTCATCCCCCCTCTGCAACAAGCGTCCCGCTAGGAGATTCCTGATGGCAAAGACCGTCGCCGATGTGATGGCCATGGTGAAGGAAAACGAAATCAAGTTCGTCGATTTCCGTTTCACCGACACCCGCGGCAAAGAGCAGCACGTTTCCGTGCCTGTCTCGCATTTCGATGAAGAGAAGTTCACCGCTGGCCACGCCTTCGACGGCTCCTCGATTGCTGGCTGGAAGGGCATCGAGGCGTCGGACATGCAATTGATGCCCGACCCGAACACCGCCAACATCGACCCGTTCTTCGAAGAGCCGACGCTGATCCTCAGCTGCGACGTGGTCGACCCGGCCGACGGCAAGCCCTACGAGCGTGACCCGCGCAGCCTGGCAAAGCGCGCCGAGGCCTACATGAAGAGCACCGGCCTGGGCGACGCCGCCTACTTCGGCCCCGAGCCAGAGTTCTTCGTGTTCGACAGCGTGCGCTGGGGCATCGACATGTCGGGCTGCTTCTCGAAGATCGAGAGCGAAGAAGCCGCCTGGAACACCGGCAAAGAGTACGAGCACGGCAACTCCGGCTTCCGGCCGTCGGTCAAGGGTGGCTACTTTCCGGTGCCGCCGGTCGATTCCGGCCAGGACCTGCGTTCGGAGATGTGCCTGATCCTCGAAAGCCTGGGCATCCCGGTCGAAGTGCACCACCACGAGGTGGCCAACGCCGGCCAGATGGAGATCGGCACCCGCTTCAGCACGCTGGTCCAGCGCGCCGACTGGGTGCAGCTGCAGAAGTACGTCATCCACAACGTGGCTGCGGCTTACGGCAAGACCGCCACCTTCATGCCCAAGCCCATCGTCGGCGACAACGGCAGCGGCATGCATGTGCACCAGTCGGTCTGGAAGGACGGCAAGAACCTGTTCGCCGGTGATGGTTACGCCGGCCTGAGCGAGTTCGCGCTGTACTACATCGGCGGCATCATCAAGCATGCCCGTGCGCTGAATGCCATCACCAACCCCGGCACCAACAGCTACAAGCGCCTGGTGCCCGGCTTCGAGGCCCCGGTGAAGCTGGCGTATTCGGCCAAGAACCGCTCGGCGTCGATCCGCATTCCCTATGTGGCCAACCCCAAGGGCCGGCGCGTGGAAGCCCGCTTCCCCGACCCGTTGATGAACCCCTACCTGGGCTTTGCCGCGCTGCTGATGGCCGGCCTGGACGGTGTGGAGAACAAGATCCACCCGGGCGAGGCGGCCACCAAGGACCTTTACCACCTGCCGCCGGAAGAGGACGCGAAGATCCCGACCGTCTGCGCCAGCCTCGAACAGGCGCTCGAATACCTGGACAAGGGCCGTGCCTTCCTGACCAAGGGTGGCGTGTTCACCGACAGCTACATCGACGCCTACATCGACCTGAAGATGCAGGAAGTCACCCGCTTCCGCATGGCCACCCACCCGGTGGAGTTCGACATGTACTACACCCTGTAACGGGGTGGCGTGGCCCGGTGCCACGCAGCAGCAAGGGCGGCGCGAGCCGCCCTTTTTCGTCGTGGGCCCTGCGCCACAATGCCCGATCCTGGCCTGGTGCCGCCGCCCGAGACCCGATGTCGCGCTTCTACAGTCACCTGTTCATCGCCTGTGCCGCGCTGCCGGGCCTGCTGGCGCCGCTGGCCGGCTGGGCCCAGGCCGGTACCGTCTACCGCTGCCCGGGCCCGCCGGTGCTCTACACCGACGCCCTGACAGCCGACGAGGCCCGTGAGCGCGGCTGCCGCACCATCGAAGGCGCGCCGATCACCATCGTGCAGACGGCGCGGCCGCGGCCGGCAGCCAACAGTGCTTCCGCACCCGCTGCCGGGACGTCTCCCGCCACAGCCGCCGGCCGGCCCGGCGACCCGAAGGTGGACCCCACCGCCCAGCGCCAGCGCGACAGCGACGCCCGCCGCATCCTGGAGGCCGAACTGCGCCGAGAAGAAGATCGGCTGGCGGCGCTGAAGCGCGACTACAACAACGGTGAACCCGAGCGGCGTGGCGACGAGCGCAACTTCCAGAACTACCTCGACCGTGTCGCCCAGATGAAGGCTGGCGTCACCCGCAGCGAGAGCGACGTTGCCGCGCTCAAGCGGGAGCTCGCCAAGCTGGCGCCCTGACAGCCGACCCGATCCGACCGACCCGACCTGAACCCACACGATGAGCCCCCGGCCCGAACCCACGCGCTACGACGCCTTCGACATGCTGGCCACGATGGTGGCGGTTGCCCAGCCCGACGGCGGCCTGCTGTTCGTCAATGCCATGTTCGAGAACGTGGCCGGCATGTCGCGCCGCAGCCTGATGCGCACCCGGCTGGGCGACTGGTTCGTCGACCAGCACCCGCTGGTCGAGACGCTGGCTGCGGTGGCGCGCAACGAGATCGCTACCGGCCGCTTCGACGGCATGATGAAGCGCGTGCCGCTGGCCGCGCACGAGCAGTTGCCGGTGCATGTGATCGTCACCCAGCTCGACCACGGCAACGACTGTGTGGTGGTCGAGATGCTGGTGATCGAGCAGCAGACCCGGCAAGACCGTGAGGAACGTGCGCTGGGCCAGGTGCAGGCCAACAAGGAGCTGATCCGCAACCTGGCGCACGAGATCAAGAACCCGCTGGGCGGCATCCGCGGCGCGGCGCAACTGCTGGCCATGGAGATCGGCCAGCCGATGGGCCGCCCCGAGGATGGCCAGCCCCCGCGGGGGGCAGCCGCCGCAGGCGGCGTGGGGGTTAAAGGTCAGCGTGACCTGTCGGAGTACACCAACGTCATCATCCACGAGGCCGACCGGCTGCAGGCGCTGGTCGACCGGCTGCTGGCGCCGCACCGCAAGCCGCATGTGGTGAGCGACGTCAACATCCATGAGGTGTGCGAGCGGGTGCGGTCGCTGATCCTCGCGGAGTTTCCGCGCGGGCTCACCCTGCACCGCGACTACGACATCTCCATCCCCGACTTCCGCGGCGACCGCGAGCAGCTGATCCAGGCGGTGTTGAACATCGCCCACAACGCCGCCCAGGCCCTGGCCGAACGCATCGCAGCTGGGGACGCGTGGTTGGCGCTGCGCACCCGGGTGGTCCGTCAGATGACCATCGGCAAGCGCCGGTTTCGACTGGCACTGGAATTGCATATCGAGGACAACGGGCCCGGTGTGCCCGAGGACATCCGAGACCGTATCTTCTACCCCCTGGTGTCGGGGCGCGACGGTGGATCGGGCCTCGGGCTCACGCTGGCGCAGACCTTCGTGCAGCAACACCAGGGCACGATCGAATGCGACAGCGCACCGGGGCAGACCGTGTTCCGCATCGTCATTCCGCTGCCATAGCACCGCAGCTCGCTTCACAGGAAACAGGCCGCCGCCGCATGAAACCCATCTGGATCGTAGACGACGACCAATCCATCCGATTCGTGCTGGAAAAGGCACTGGCGCGTGAGCAGTTCACCACCCGCAGCTTCAGCAACCCGCGCGACGTGCTCGCCGCGCTGGACGACGACGAGCCGCAGGTGCTGGTGTCCGACATCCGCATGCCCGGTGGCTCGGGCATCGACCTGCTGGGCAAGGTGAAGGCGCGGCTGCCCGGCCTGCCGGTGATCATCATGACGGCCTACTCCGACCTGGACTCCGCCGTCTCGGCCTTCCAGGGTGGCGCCTTCGAGTACCTGCCCAAGCCCTTCGACCTGACCCGCGCGGTCGAACTGATCCGCCGCGCGGTGGAAGAAAGCCTGCGCGAGGAAGTGCGCGACCAGGGCCATGCCGAGGTGCCCGAGATGCTCGGCCAGGCGCCGGCGATGCAGGACGTGTTCCGCGCCATCGGCCGGCTGAGCCAGAGCAATGTCACCGTGCTGGTCACCGGCGAGAGCGGCTCGGGCAAGGAACTGGTGGCGCGTGCGCTGCACAAGCACAGCCCGCGCGGCGACGCCGGCAGCAATGGCCCGTTCATCGCCATCAACACCGCCGCCATCCCGAAAGACCTGCTGGAGAGCGAGTTGTTCGGCCACGAGCGCGGCGCCTTCACCGGCGCGCAGACCATGCGCCGCGGCCGCTTCGAGCAGGCCGACGGCGGCACGCTGTTCCTCGACGAGATCGGCGACATGCCCTTCGACCTGCAGACCCGGCTGCTGCGGGTGCTGAGCGACGGCCAGTTCTATCGCGTGGGCGGCCACCAGCCGTTGAAGGCCAATGTGCGGGTGATCGCCGCCACCCACCAGAACCTGGAGCAGCGGGTGCGCGAAGGCGCGTTCCGCGAAGACCTGTTCCACCGGCTCAACGTCATCCGCCTGCGCCTGCCGGCGCTGCGTGAGCGCCGCGAGGACGTGCCCTCACTGACCCGCTTCTTCCTGACCAAGAGTGCCAAGGAGCTGGGCGTGGATGCCAAGCGCATCACCGAGCCGGCGCTCGAGCGGCTGATGGACTTCGACTTCCCCGGCAACGTGCGCCAGCTGGAGAACATCTGCCACTGGCTCACGGTGATGGCGCCGGCCCAGGTGATCGAGGCCAAGGACCTGCCGCCCGAACTGATGGCCGGTGACGTGGCGCGACTGCCCGTGCCCGCACCCGCCCACGCCGTGGCTGCGGAAACCGCCGCCAGCGCTGCCGCACCGGCCGGCGGTGCGGCGGTGGCCTCGGCCAGCCCGCCGGCGCAGGGCGTGGTGGTCGGCGGCTTGCCCAGCGGCTGGCTGCTGGACCTGCAACGCGAGGCGCGCCGCCTGCTGGAGTCGGGCGACCCGGAGGTGTGGGACACGCTGACCCGGCAGTTCGAGGGCCAGCTGATCCACACCGCGCTGGAGATCACCCGCGGGCGCCGCATCGAGGCGGCGCACAAGCTGGGCATCGGCCGCAACACCATCACCCGCAAGATCCAGGAACTGGGGCTGGATGACTGACAAACTGCGCACGCTGCAAGGCGTGTGCAGGCTGGCGACGGACTGACGGCGAACCGGGGGCTGGCCTCAGCCGCGCCGCCGCCCAGCGGTGTTGGCCGCCTCGCTGCGGCCAGGCAGCTTGCCTTGCACCAGGTCGTCGTAGACGGAGTGCGGCAGCTCGGTCGCTTCCAGCTTGCCCGGGCCGGTGTGCAGGCCACTGCGGCTGCCGGGTTGGCGGTCCGGGCCACCCATGAAGCTGCCGGGTGATTCGGTCGGTCTGGGCTACGCTGCGGTCCGGCGTGGCCAACTTGCCAGCGCGGCCAGCCAGCCTGCAGACGATGGCGCGACCGGCTCGAACGACCACAGCGAAAGCTGGCTGTCCTGCGCGTGTTCAGTCGATCGTCCCATGGCCCCTCCCGCCGGCCTTGCCCGCCGGTCCGACGGCCCTGCCAGGCGTCAACGCCCGGCAAGCGCGGCGCAGCTCATGCGGCTTCGGGTCCGTCGCCCAGCGTGGCGAGCACCGGCGCATGGTCGCTGGGGCGCTCGTTCTTGCGCGGCAGCTTGTCGACGGTGCAGGCTGTCACCCGCAGCCGCAGGGCCTGGCTGACCAGGATGTGGTCGATGCGCAGCCCCTGGTTCTTGCGGAAGGCCAGGTTGCGGTAGTCCCACCAGGTCCAGATGCGCGGCGGCTGGTCGAACAGGCGGAAGGCATCGGCCAGCCCCAGCGCACACAGTGCCTGGAAGTGCGCCCGCTCCTCGGGCGTGCAATGGATCTGGCCGGCCCAGGCCACCGGGTCGAATACGTCGCGGTCTTCCGGGGCGATGTTGAAGTCGCCCATCAGCACCAGTTGCGGATGCCGCGCCAGTTCGCCGCGCAGCCAGCCGTGCAGCGCCTGCAGCCAGGCCATCTTGTAGGCGAACTTGTCGCTGCCGGGCGCCTGGCCATTGGGGAAGTAGGCGCCGACGATGCGCAGGCCGCCCACCGTGGCGGCGATCACCCGCGCCTGCGGATCGTCGAAACCGGGGATGTTGTGCAACACGTCCACCGGCGCGATGCGCGCCAGCAGCGCCACGCCGTTGTAGGTCTTCTGGCCGAACCAGACGCTGTGCCAGCCCGCAGCCTGGATGTCGGCCTGCGGAAACTTGTCGTCGGTGAGCTTGGTCTCCTGCAGCACCAGCACATCGGGCTGCTGCCGGCCCAGCCAGTCGACCAGCTGCGGCAGGCGCACGGTGAGGGAGTTGACGTTCCAGGTGGCGAGTTTCAAAGCAGTCCTAAGTTACTGTTTTTATTCAATTTTATTTCTTGCCGTCTGGTCGGTACCCCCACGCATACCCCCACATTTTTCCGCTGCAAGCCCAGGCGATGGCGCTGGGCGGCAATCTGTTGTCGCCATCCTACAAGCGGTCTTCGGCACGCGTTCTTGGATGCGCGGGCAGAGCGTCATGCAGCCCCCAGCCCCGCCGCGTTCACCTTGAGCGCAAGCGCCTGGCAACGCTGCAGCAGGACGTCGAAGGGTTCGGCGTCGTCCAAGAGCAGGCCGTCCT
>JBBRVT010000184.1:0-8686 GCA_038246615.1 Burkholderiales bacterium | reverse complement strand
GGCCTTCGTCGGCCGGCTGCACCCGCTGGGCTGTGTCTTCGGCAGCGTGCTGCTGTCCACCTTCCTGATCGGTGGTGAGCTGGCGCAATCCCGTGTCGGCCTGCCGTCGGCGCTGTCGGGCGTGTTCCAGGGCGTGCTGCTGTTTTCGCTGCTGGCCTGTGACACGCTGATCCATTACCGGCTGCGCTGGTCTGCCGCCCCGCGCGCCGCAGGGGCTGCAGGGGCTGCAGGGGCTGCAGTATGAGGAAGACCGAGCGCCGGGCCGCCCCAAGCCGGCCCGCCATCCCCTTGGGGGATCGGACGGCGTACCCGACGGACGAGGGGTCGACATGAATGAAACCGCTCTTCTGATCGCTGCCATGCTGGCCTCGGGCACGCCGCTGGCCATCGCCGGCCTGGGCCTGCTGATCAACGAGAAGGCCGGTGTGCTGAACCTGGGCGCCGAGGGCATGCTGCTGATGGGTGCGGTCACCGGCTTTGCGGTGGCCTTCCATTCCGGCAGCACCACGCTGGGGCTGGCCGGGGGCGCGGCGGCTGCAGCCGTGCTGGCCATGGTGTTCGGCTGGCTGGTGATCTGGATCAACGCCAACCAGTACGCCACCGGCCTGGCCGTCAGCCTGTTCGGTGGCGGCTTCTCGGCCTTCGTTGGCGTGCGCTATGTGGGGCAGAAACTCGGCGAGCCGGTCAACCACGCCATTCCGCTGCTGGCCGACATCCCGTTCATCGGCCCGGCGCTGTTCCGCCACCACCCGATGGTCTACCTGACCCTGGTGGCCGTGGTGGCGGTGTCGTGGTTCTTCTACCGCACCCGGGCCGGCCTGGTGCTCCGCGCGGTGGGTGAATCACCTGAGTCGGCGCATGCGCTGGGCTACAAGGTGCGCCTGCTGCGCCTGGCGGCGGTGGCCTGCGGCGGCGCGCTGTGCGGCGTGGCTGGCGCCTACCTGTCCACGGTCTATGCCCCGCTGTGGGTGGAAGGCATGGTGGCCGGCCGCGGCTGGATCGCCCTGGCGCTCACCGTCTTCGCCACCTGGCGGCCGCTGCGCATCGTGGCCGGTGCCTACCTGTTCGGCGGCGTCACCATGCTGCAGTTGCACCTGCAGGGCATGGGGGTGCAGATCCCCAGCCAGTTCCTCAGCATGCTGCCCTATGTGGCCACGATCGTGGTGCTGGTGCTGATTTCGCGCAACCCGATGTGGCTGCGTGCGAACATGCCGGCCTCGCTGGGCAAGCCCTTCTTCCCCGGTGGCTGAAGGTTCTTCAGCCGCCTCGTCGCCATCCCGTTTGTCCCACCACCTGGAGTTCCGATGACCGACCATTCCAAGCGCAGACTGATGCAATTGGCCGCCCTGTCCACCCTGAGCGCTGCCGCGCTGCTGGCCGGCTGCGGCAAGAAAGAGGAGCCGCCCGTGCCGGTGGCTGCCGCGCCCGCATCGGCCCCGCCGCCGGCCCCCGAGCCGCTGAAGATCGGCTTCGTCTATGTCGGCCCGGTGGGCGACGCCGGCTGGACCTTCGCCCACGACAACGGCCGCAAGGCCATCGAGGCCAAGTTCGGCGACAAGATCAAGACCACCTTCGTCGAGAAGGTGCCCGAGGGGCCGGACGCAGAACGCGTGATCCGCGACCTGGTCAGCCAGGGCAACAAGCTGATCTTCGCCACCAGCTTCGGCTTCGGTGGCGCGATGGAGAAGGTGGCCAAGGACCACCCCGAGGTGTTCTTCGAGCATGCGACCGGCTACAAGACCGCGCCCAACCTGGCGGTCTACGAAGCCCGCTTCTACGAAGACGCCTACATGGCCGGCATCGTCGCCGGCAGCATGACCAAGAGCAACACCCTGGGCTTTGTCGGCTCGTTCCCCATCCCCGAGGTGATGCGCAACCTCAACGCCTACCTGCTGGGCGCACAGAGCGTGAACGCCAAGGCCAAGCTCAAGGTGGTGTGGGTCAACACCTGGTTCGACCCGCCGAAGGAGAGCGAGGCCGCCACCACGCTGATGAACGGCGGCGCCGACGTGCTGCTGCAGAACACCGATTCCACCGCCGTGCTGCAGGCCGCCGAGAAGGTCGGCAAGTTCGCCTTCGGCTGGGACAGCGACATGAGCGCGGCCGCGCCCAAGGCCCACCTGGGCTCGGCGGTGCTGAACTGGGGCGTCTACTACGAGAAGGTCGTCACCGACGTGCTCGAGAAGAAGTGGGCCACCGGCACCACCAAGTGGGGCACCAAGGAAGGCATGAACGACTTCATCAAGACGCCAGACACCGTGCCCGAGCCCATCCGCGCCAAGGTGGACGCGGTCAAGGCCGGCTTGAAGGACGGCAGCTTCGCGGTCTTCAAGGGCCCGTTGTCGGACAACACCGGCAAGGAAGTGCTGGCCAAGGACGTGGTGGGTGACGACGCCTGGAAGGGCAGCGTCAACTTCTTCGTCAAGGGCGTGGAAGGCAAGCCGCCTGCGGGCAAGTGATGCACCTGCCGGTCGAGCACCGGCACTGGCACCCGGTGGCGCTGGCCACTGCAGTGGGCATGGCGCCGCTGGCGGTGCAGCTGCTCGACCAGCCGCTGGTGCTGTGGCGTGAAGGTGCCGGGGCACCGGTGCAGGCCTGGGCCGACCGCTGCCCGCACCGCGGCGCACGGCTCAGCCTGGGCTGCGTGCGCGACGGCAGCCTGGAATGCCCCTACCACGGCTGGCGTTTTGCCGGCAGTGGCCAGGTGCTGCTGGTGCCGGCGCTGCCTGATTTCATCCCGCCGCCCGGCCACCATGCCACGGTGTTCGACTGCACTGAGCGCTACGGCCTGGTGTGGGTGCGGCTGGCTGGTGATGGCGAGGCCGCGCCGCCAGTCTTCGCGGCCGACGACGAGCCCCGTCTGCGCAAGCTGAACTGCGGCCCTTACGATGTGGAAAGCAGCGCACCCCGCATCGTCGAGAACTTTCTCGACATGGCGCATTTCGGCTTCGTGCACGCGCAGTGGCTGGGCGACCGCGCCCACACCGCCGTGCCGCCCTACCAGGTGCAGGCCACGGCCAGCGGCTTGCTGGCCACCCAATGCCAGGCCTGGCAGCCCAAGAGCAGCGTGCATGCGCAGACCGGCGCGATGGTCGAGTACACCTACGAGGTGAACGCGCCCTACACCGCAGTGCTGACCAAGGTGCCCGACCAGGCCACCGTGGCGCTGGCCGACTTCCGCGAGTCGATCGCGCTGTTCGTCTGCCCGGTCACGCCCGAGCGCAGCCGGGTGTGGTTCCGCCTGGCGATGAATGATTTTGAATCGACCGACGAAAAACTGCAGGCCTTCCAGCACACCATCTTCACGCAAGACCAGCCGGTGCTGGAATCACAGACCCCGAAGCGCCTGCCGATCAGCGACAGTGCCCTGGTGCAGGAGCTGCACAGCGCTGCCGACCGCAGCGCCACCGCTTACCGCCGCCACCTGCGCGCGCTGGGCATCACCCACGGCGTGTGCTGACCTGCACCTGCCATTCCGCGACCCCCATGCCTGCGACCCCCATGCCTGCGAAGACCATGCCTGCGATGACCATGCCCCCGCATCTGCCCGATCACCTGCCGCGTGAGCGGCTCATGGCCCTGCTGCAGGCCGCGCCCAAGGCAGAGCTGCACATCCACATCGAAGGATCGCTGGAGCCCGAGCTGATCTTCCAGCTGGCCCAGCGCAACGGCCTGGCGCTGGCCTACCCCAGCGTGGATGCACTGCGCGCGGCCTATGCCTTCACCGACCTGCAGAGCTTCCTCGACATCTACTACGCCGGCGCCAGCGTGCTGCTGCACGAGCAAGACTTCTTCGACATGGCCTGGGCCTACTTGCTGCGCGCCCAGGCCGACCATGTGGTGCATGCCGAGCTGTTCTTCGACCCGCAGACCCACACCGACCGCGGCGTGGACATCGGCGTGGTCATCTCCGGGCTGCACCGTGCCTGCCAGCAGGCGCAGGCGCAGCTGGGCATCAGCGCCAGCCTGATCCTGTGCTTTCTGCGCCACCTCGATGAAGACAGCGCCATCGCCACGCTGGCCGCAGCCATGCCTTACCGCCACCTGTTCATCGGCGTGGGGCTGGACAGCAGCGAGCGCGGCCACCCGCCGGAGAAGTTCGCCCGCGTCTTCGCCCAGGCCCGGGCCGCCGGCCTGCACCTGGTGGCCCATGCCGGCGAGGAAGGCCCGCCGGCCTACATCGAGAGCGCGCTCGATGTGCTGCAGGTCGAGCGCATCGACCACGGCGTGCGCTGCACCGAGAGCCCGGTGCTGGTGGCGCGCCTGGCCGCCAGCCGCATGCCACTGACGGTGTGCCCGCTGTCCAACGTGAAGCTGTGCGTGTTCAAGACCATGGCCGAGCACAACTTGCCGGCTTTGCTGGCCGCCGGCCTGTGTGCCACCGTCAACAGCGACGACCCGGCCTACTTCGGCGGCTACATCAACGCCAACTTCCTGGCCACTTTCGAAGCCCTGCCGCAGCTGGGCGTGGCCGAGGCGTACGCGCTGCTGCGCAACAGCTTCGAGGCCAGCTTCGCCAGCGCCGAGGCCCAGGCCGGTTGGATCGCCCGACTCGACGCGGCCTTCAGCGCTGCAGCCTGAGAGCCTGAGAGCCTTTCGTTCACGCCCGCTCATCACGCCAAAGTGCCCCCGCTCGTCGTTGCAAATGCTCGCCATAGCCCGGGCTATGGCTGCGCTTTGCGCCTAGATCGGGTGCCCTTTGACGCGCTGCTCGCGCACGCCCGAAAAACTCTCAGGCTCTGAGGCAAGTCTTCAGGGCGCCCGCACCGGCCCCAGCTTGCGCCGGCGCAAGGCGGCGACCACCTCGAAGGCAGCCGTGCACGCCCGCAGGTCGAAACCGGTCTCGGGCAGGCTGCTGCGGGCCTGGCGCCCCGCCTCCTCACGGGCGGTGGCCGCAGGCAAGGGCGACAGCAGGTTCATCTGCGCCGTACCCGCCGTACCCGCCGGGCCGGCCAGGGCAGGCAGGCGGCAGGGCCGGTGCAGCCCGCGCCGGGGTGCGGTGTCGGGGGTCTTGCCGCCCGATGACGGCAGGCCGGACAGCCGTGCTGCCGTCAGGCCGTGGGCCGTGAGAATGGAATGGTGAGAATGGAGTGGCCGGGGGCAGTCAGCGCAGCCGCACCCAGCGCAGCTCCAGCGTGTCGTTCGGCCAGGGCGTCACCTGCACCCGGCTGGCCATCGCCCAGTTCAGCTTGCGGCGGTACAGCGGCAGCAGCGGCAGCTCGTCGTGGATCAGCCGCAGCGCCACGCCCACGCGGGCGCGGCGGCGGGTGAGGTCGGGCTCGGTGCGCACCGCGTCGATCAGCGCATCGAGCTGCGGGTTGCTGTAGCGACCGGCGTTGAAGGTGCCGCCGCCGGCGGGGTCGAAGGTGCGGAACAGGCCGTTGAGCGTGCTCCAGGGGTCGGTCTGCGGCGACCAGCCGAATTCCATGAAGCTGGCCGTACCCTGGCTGAGCTTGGGGAAGAACTGGTTGGTGGGCGAACTGCGCAGCTGGGTGCGGATGCCCACCTGGCTGAGCATGGCCGCAGCGGCTTGGCACACCGCCTCGCGCCAGGCCACGTTCACGCAATCCAGCGTGACGCTGAACCCTCCGGGGTAGCCGGCCTCGGCCAGCAGGGCGCGGGCACGCGCCGGGTCGAAGGGCAGGCGGCGGTCCAGCTCGGGCAGGTGGCCGTCGACCAGCGGCGAGACGAAACTGCCGGTGGGCGTGCCCTGGCCGCGCAGCACCTTCAGCACGATCAGCTCGACGTTGATGGCATGCGCCACGGCCTGGCGCACGCGCCGGTCCTTGAACGGATTGCGGCCCTTCACATCGCTGCCGGCCAGCTCGTCGCGGGCCTGGTCGAAGCCCAGGTACTGGGTGCCCAGGTCGGTGGTGGAGACGACGCGCAACGACGCATCGCGCTGCAGGCGCGCCACGTCCTGGAACGGCGGGTCCAGCACCAGGTCGACCTCGCCCGAGGTGAGCGCGGCCAGGCGGGTGGCGTCGCTGCGGATGGTGAGGAAGCTGGCGCCGGCCAGGTTGCCGTTGCGGGCGTCGGCACGGCCCCACCAGGCGTCGTGCCGGGCCAGCTGCACCTGCACGTCGGGCTGGTAGGTCACCAGCCTGAACGGCCCGGTGCCATTGGCGTTGCGCACCGCGAAGGTCTCCTGCTTGCCGTTGAAATCCTGCGCCTTCTCCACGCCATGCTTCTGGCACCAGGCCTGGCTCATCATCGCCACCAGCAGCAGCTTCTCGGGCAGCACCGCGTCGGGCGCGTCGAGCAGGATGTCGAGGGTCTGCGCGTCGATCTTCTTCAGCGCGCTGATGCCCTTCAGGGTGAAGGCACGCTGCGAGCTGGGGCCCTGGGCGCGCTGGATCGAGAAGATCGCATCGTCCACGGTGAAGGTGCTGCCGTCGTGGAACCTGACCCCGCTGCGCAGCGTGATGCGCCAGGTGGTGGGCCCGGTCATCTGCCAGCGGGTGGCCAGCGCCGGCTCGAGCTTGAAATCGGCGTCGCGGTTGAGCAGCGCGTCGTGCACCTGGAAGGCCACCCGCGAGTGGTACAGCAGGGCCACCGCATGCGGGTCCATGGTCTGCGGGTCGAAGGCGCTGGCGATGCGCAGCATGCCCGGCGCCGGCCCGGCCGCGCGTGCCGCCAGCGGCTGCAGCAGCAACAGCAGGGCCAGCAGGGCCGGCAGCGCTGCCAGCCGGCGCCAGAGGGCGTGGTGGCCGGGCAGGCCGGCAAGTGGGGTGGCAGTGGGCATGGCGGCAGCAAAAAAAACGGTGGAGCGGCGCCGGGGCAGCGCCGGAGAACCTGCGGGGCGTTGGAGCGCCTGTGCGGCGCGTCGGCGGCGCAGCGCGGCGCCTGCGGCTGATTGTGGCGCGCCAGCGCGGGCGCGCCGTTCCGCGTCGCCGCTGCGGTTGGCGCGCTGCTACGCTCGGCAGATGCCGATGGACGCGCCGAACCCAACGCCTCTGCTGCGGCGCCTGTGGCCCTGGGCCGGTGTGCTGAGCCCGGCGAGCTGTCGCGCCGACACCCAGGCCGGTCTGCTGGGCGCGCTGCTGGTGCTGCCGCAGGGCATCGCCTTTGCCGCCCTGGCCGGGCTGCCGCCGGCCATGGGCCTGGCGGCAGCCGCGCTGCCCTGTGCGGTGGCGGCGCTGGCGGGCTCCAGCCGCCAGGTGCTGTCCGGGCCGACCAATGCCACCGCGCTGGCGCTGGGGGCCATGCTGCTGCCGCTGGCCGCTGGCGACGCCAGCCTGCTGCTGCCGCTGGCGCTGGCGCTGACCCTGCTGGTGGGGCTGATGCAGACCGGCCTGGCGGTGGCCCGGCTGGGCGCGCTGGCCAACTTCATCTCGCCCTCGGTGATGCTGGGTTTCACGACCGGCGCGGCGGCTCTGATTGCCTGGTATGCCGCTGCCGGCCTGATGGGCGCGGCCGGCCGCGCATCACCCTGGCAGGCCTGGCAACAGGGGCTGTCGCTGTCGGCGCTGTGCGTGGGCGGCGTGACGCTGGCTGCGGCGGTGGCCGGCCGCCGCTGGTGGCGCCAGGGCCCCTATCTGCTGCTGGCTCTGGTGCTGGGCATCGCCGTCGGCTGGTGGTTGACCCAGCACCCGCTGCCCGGGCCGCCGCCGCTGCGCGTGGGCAGCCCGCCCTCGGCCTTGCCGCAGTGGCGCTGGCCCTGGGAGGACGCCGGCCGGCTGCTGGCGCTGGGCTCGCCGCTGCTGCAGGCGGCACTGGCGCTGACCATCGTGGCGCTGGGCCAGGCCATGTCGATCGCCAAGCTGCTGGCCGCGCACACCGGCGACGCGCTGGACGCCAACCGCGAGTGCCTGGGCCAGGGCCTGGGCAACCTGGCGGCGGCCTGCAGCGGCGGCATGGTGGTCTGCGGCTCGCTGAACCGGTCGTTGCCTAACCTGGAGGCCGGAGCACGCACGCCGATGGCGGCGGTGGCGTCGGCCGTCTTCCTGGTGCTGCTGGTGGCGCTGGCCGGCCCGGTGCTGGCGTGGATCCCGCTGGCGGCCGTCAGCGGCCTGCTGCTGACCGTGGCCTGGTCGCTGTTCGACCAGGTGGGCTGGCGGCGCCTGTGGCGCAACGACGCCAGCGAGTTCGGCGTGGCCCTGGCCACCGCGCTGGCCACCGTCACCGTGCGGCTGGAGATGGCGGTGCTGGCGGGCGTGCTGCTGTCGCTGGTGGTCTACCTCTACCGCAGCGCCCGGCCGGCGCTGCGCACCATGGGCTTCGACCGCCAGGGGCCCGGCCGGTCCTTCGTCGTCCTGGGCGCGGTCGAGGGTGCGGCCGGGGGTGCGCCGGGCGGCGCCGGCGACCCGCCGCCCGGCGCGCTCGCCGAATGCCCGCAGCTGAAGCTGCTGCGCATGGAGGGGTCGGTCTGGTTCGGCGCGGTGACGCATGTGGCCGACCGGCTGCGCGGCCTGCGCGCGCGGGCAGCCGCCAGCCCCGAGGGCCAGCGCCACCTGCTGGTGATGGCCAAGAGCATGAACACCATCGACATGGCGGCCGCCGAGATGTGGGAAGCCGAGCGCCGCCGCCGCACCGAGCTGGGTGGTGCGCTGTACTTCCACCGCCCGCGCCCGCAGGTGCTGGCGCTGTGGCGGCGCACCGGCTTCCTGGAGCGGTTGGGCGACGACCGTGTCTTTCCGGACAAGCACAGCGCCATCGCCAGCATCGTGCCGACGCTCGACGACGC
>JBBRVT010000183.1:0-8694 GCA_038246615.1 Burkholderiales bacterium | reverse complement strand
CTTCGTGGACGCGGCACGCAAGCTGGGTGCCGGCGTGCCGATCGTGCCGGGCATCATGCCGATCCACAACTTCGCCCGCATCGTGCAGTTCGCGCAGCGCGACGGCATCGAGATCCCGCGCTGGGTGATGCTGAAGATGGAGGGCTACCTGGACGACACCGCGTCGATCCGTGCCTTCGGCATCGATGTGGTGGCGCAGCTGTGCCAGCGGCTGATCGACGGCGGCGCGCCAGCCATCCACTTCTACGCCTTGAACCAGAGCGCATTGACGCTGGAGATCTGCAGCCGGCTCAGGCGCTGAGCGGATCTGATCCGAGTCGGTCCCCGCAACCCGGGGACGGCCACCGCGCAGGCCGGGGATGGGCACACGGGCAGGACTGCGCCAGACTCCCGGCCATGTCGACACACCGCCTGCCGTCAAGCCGCCATCGCACGGGCCGGGGCTTCACCCTGGTCGAGCAACTCGCCGTGATCGCGCTGGTGGGCACGGTCACCGCCAGCGCGCTGCCGGCGCTGGCCGAGTTCAATCAGCAAGCCCACCACACCCTGCTGGCCAGCCTGGCGGCCAGCGCAGGTTCGGCCATGGTGCTGAACCAGGCCGGCTGCCTGGTGACCGATGGGCAGGCCGTGCCCGGCAAGTGCCAGCCGGTGCAGGACTGCCAGCAGGTGCAGGGCCTGCTGATGCAGCCGCTGCCTGCGGGCTTCATGGTGCCGGTGCAGCCACTGGCGCCCGGCGGCACCACCTGCCAGATGCTGCGCCTGCAAGACGGTGCGGCAGCCGGCTTCCACGGCGCTGCGACCGGTGGCTAGCCCCGGCGGCTAGTCCTGGCGGCTAGTCCCGGTGGCTGATCCCGGCGGCGCGGCGCGACCGCGCCGCCGCGCTCGAATCACCGGCGCACAACGTCTCAATCGGTCATCAGTTCCAGCAGGCTGGGCCCGCGGCCCACGTCGGGCTGTACCGGTGGCGACCAGGTCACGCCTTCCTCGCCGGCCCAGCGCTGCAGGCTGCCGTCGGCCAGCGCACGGGTGATCACCGCATCGATGGCCGGGCGCACCGCCGTGTCGGACTGCAGGGTCACGAAACCCAGGTTCACGCCGATCGGCCGGCGCCAGCCCGCTGCCACCAGGCTGGCGCCCGGGTGCTGCATGCGCCAGCCGTCGAACAGCGCCAGCGGCAGCATCACCGCGTCGAAGCGCGGCGTGGCGCCCGAAACCGGGCGCGCCAGTTCGTCGAGCGGCGCCTCGCGCTGGTTCAATGACACCAGCTGCTTGCGCAGCGTGCCGAACTTCCAGCCCATGGCCACCGTGCCAGCCAGCGTGCCCGAGGTGACGCCCATCTTGCGATCGCCCAGATCGCCCAGCTTGTCCAGCGGCGCCGCGCCGGCAGGCAACACCGCGCCCAGCGCGGCCGACAGGTAAGCACGGCCGGGCGCCATGGCTTGCAGCGTGATGTAGGGCCGCTCGCGCTTGCGCTTGGCACCGGGGTAATCGGGCGTGCGTGCGCTGGGCCGCGTGGGCGGGCCGAATTCACCGGTCAGCAGCGGAAAGCCGCTCACCGCATCGCACAACCCGGCCGACAGCAGGGCCGCCGCTTCATGTGCCAGGCTGCTTTCCTTCTCGTACTCTGTCTCGAAGGGCAGCACCTTCAGCGGCCGGCCCAGGCTGTCGGCGGCGGCCTGGGCGATGCGCAGGTCCAGTCCCCTGGGCTGGCCGTTCACCAGGTGCGACAGCGGTGGGTTGTCGGCTGCCACGCACACGGTGAGGGGCTGCGGCTGTGCCAGCGCCGCCCCGCATGCCATCGACGCCGCCAGGGCCAGCATGCGGCGCAACTCAGTTCTCCTTGCCACCGCGGCTGCCGATGTAGGCCCACAGCACACTGATCTGCTGGGGCGTGAGCGCCTCCTTGAACGAAGGCATGTTGCCCTTGCCGTTGCTGACGCTGTGCTGGAAGCGCTCGGCCTGGTCGACCGGGAACTTGCGCAGGTCATACACCGAGGTGCCGGAATTCACCATGTTGCGGCCATGGCACTGCGCGCAGCTGCGGTTGAACTGCTCGCGCCCCGCCTCGATCTGCGCCGGCTCGAACCTGCCACCGGTCGCCTGCGCCAGCGTGGCGACCGGCACGGCGAGCAACAACGCGAGACCACGCAGGCGCAGGCATGCAACAAGCGCGCGCCGTGGGGCCGGCTTTGCCGGACCACTGGCGCGGCCTGCAAGGACGCCGAAGGCGCTTCCGGGCCGAATCATTTAACGGCGAAGGTCCAGACAGAGCCGCCAGCCGGCGTGGCTGCCATGCGCTCGTCGCCCAGCAGGGCCCACACGCCACCGGCGCCGACGGTGATGGTCACGTACTGCTTGCCCTTGTGCTCCCAGGTGACGGGCAGGCCGATGATGCCGGTGCCGACATTGAACTCGTAGAGCTTCTTGCCATTCGTCGCGTCCACCGCCATGAATTCACCCGTTGCTGCGCCGGTGAACACCAGGCCACCCGCAGTGGACAGGGTACCCGCCATGCTGGGCTGGCCCGGCCAGGCCATCTGCCACTTGCTCTTGCCGGTCATCGGGTCGATGGCGCTCAGGTAGCCGTGGGGCTGGTCCTTGGGCATGCTCACGCCGCGGAAATTGACGCCCAGGTACCACTCGCCGCGCTTGTACTCGGGCTTGGCCAATTGGTACGGCCAGCTGATGTTCAGCGTGTTGGCATAGGCCAGGCCGGTGGCCGGGTTCCAGGACATCGGCGTCCAGTTCTTGCCGCCCAGCACCGACGGCCAGATCATCTCGTCGCCACCGGCGCGCACGCTCTTGGTCTGCTGGCTCTCCACCGGCCGGCCGGTGGCCAGGTCGATCTTGTCGGCCCAGTTCACCTTCACATACGGGTTGGCGGCCAGCAGCTTGCCGTTGGTGCGGTCGAGCACGTAGAAGAAGCCGTTGCGGTTGGCTTGCATCAGCACCTTGCGGTCGACACCGGCCACCTTCATGTCGACCAGCATGCCGACCTCGGTGGCGTCGTAGTCGTACGGGTCGTTCGGGCTGAACTGGTAGTGCCAGACCAGCTCGCCGGTCTTCGGGCGGATGGCCACCACCGAGCAGATGTACAGGTTGTCGCCCAAGCGCACCATGGGGTTCCAGGGGCCGCCGTTGCCGGTGCCCCAGTACACCAGATCGAGTTCAGGGTCGTAGGCGCCGGTCAGCCAGGTGGGCGCGCCGCCCTTGGCGTGGGTGTCGCCAGGCCAGGTGTCGCCGCCCTTCTGGTCGGGCGCGGCAGTGGTGTAGAACCGCCACAGGTTCTTGCCGGTGGCCGGGTCCCAGCCGTCGATGAAGCCGCGGGTGCCGTACTCACCGCCGGCCATGCCGGTGATCAGCACGCCGTTGGCCACCAGCGGCGCGCTGGTCATCGCAATGCCGTCCTGGTAGTCGGCGACCTTCACCTTCCACAGCGTCTTGCCGGTCTTGGGGTCCATCGCCATGACATGGGCGTCCAGCGTCGCGCGGAACAGCTTGCCGTCGTAGATGGCCACGCCGCGGTTCAGGATGCCGCAGCAGGCGTACTTGAAGACGTCCTGCGGCAGCTCGATCTCCTGCTTCCAGAGCTGCTTGCCGGTGAGCGGGTCGAGCGCCACCGTGCTGTTGAAGGTGGTGACATACATCACCCCCTCGTGGATGATGGGCTGGCTTTCCTGGCTCTGCGAGTTGTTCAGGCTGTAGGCCCAGGTGGGCTGCAGCTGCGACGCATTCTTGGTGTTGATCGCCTTCAGCGGGCTGTAGCGCTGGTTGTTGTAGCCCATGCCGTAGGTCAGCACGTCGCCGGGGGTGGTGGCATCGGCCTTGAGAGCGGCGGGAGATTGCGCCAGCACCGGCGCTGCGGCCAGGGACGCCAGGGCCGCACCGGCGGCCAGCCATCGTGTGATGTTCAAGGGGTTGTCTCCTCGTGGTGGGCGGTCCGTGCCAGCACGGCCGGCGGGAAGTGTTCCCGACCCCGCATGGTGGGCGTTTGCAGCGCTGCTGTCCATGCTTTGCGGGCTTTCCCTAGTGCGCCGGGCCCGCCCAGCCTGCCTACAGTGCGGCCTGGGCGCGCTGCGGCCCCGGCCGGCGCTATGGTGTTGCAGCGTGCAACACCGCCAGCCCTTCGTTCGAACGCCCGACCACCCGCCCGACCACCCGCCCGACCACCCACTGGACCGCCCATGAGCAGCACGTCCGACATGCAGTCCCGGTTGCAGACCGTGCGCGGCCACTACCGCGTCAGCCCCTGGATCCAGCCGCGCGAGGACGAGGCGGCGCTGCTGCGGTCCTGGCAGCGCTGCCGCGACGCCGGCATGCGCGAGCATGAGCGGGTCAGCTTCGAGCTGGTGTCACGCTCGCTGCTGGCCGCACTGGACGACGAGCATGGCGGACTGGTGCGCGCCGCGCGGCCCGAAACCGAGCGTCTGGCACAGGCGCTGCGCGGCACCGGCTGTGCGGTGCTGCTGTTCAATGCCCGCGGCGTGGTGATCGACCGGCTGTGCCATGAGGCTGCGGCCCCGCTGCCGCTGCTGCAGGCCACCCGCCAGGGTGTGAACCTGGCCGAGCGCTGCGTGGGCACCAGTGCGCCGGCCATCGCGCTGGCCGAAGGCCTGCCCTACCTGGTGGGGCGCGACGCCCATTTCTTCGACAACGTGCGTCCGTTCTTCTGCGTGGCCGCGCCGATCGACGGGCCGGACGGCCGCCGGCTGGGCGCGCTGGACATCACCAGCTTCGACCAGGTGCCCGGCTTCGACGTGTTCTCGCTGGTGATGGACGCCGCCGCCGCCATCGAGAACGGCCTGTTCCGGCCGTCGCCCGACCGGCTGCTGGTGCACTTCCACCCCCGCGCCGAGCTGCTGGGCACGCCGATGGAGGGCTTGCTGCAGGTGGATGCCGACGGCCTGGTGACCGGCGCCAACCGCATGGCGGCACGGCTGCTGTGCATGCCGCGCCCCATGCTGCAGGGCCAGGCGTTCAGTGCGCTGTTCGACCGGCGGCTGCAGGGGATGTTCGCCCGGCCGGTGCGGCAGCCGGCCGACCTGGTGGAGATGCAGACCCATGTGGGCCTGCAGGTGCTGGCCCGGTTCGAGGGTGAGGCCGCAGGCGATGGCGTGCGCCAGCTGCTGGGCCAGCCAGCCGGCACGGTGGTGCGGGCCCAGCCCCCCGCAGACGTGCCGGCCAGCCTGCGCATGCTGGAATGCCAGGCCATCGAACGCACGCTGGCGGCGCTGGGCGGCAATGTGTCGGCCACCGCCAAGGCGCTGGGCATCAGCCGCAACACCATCTACCGCAGGCGCCACGCGCTGGTGGCCGCACCGCAATAAGCCGGCAGGCCACCAATCTCCATGGACACAGCGCGCCTGCACCCCGACAGCGGCGCGCGGCTCGGCCAGATGCTGGTTTCGCGGTGATCAACCGGGTCGGAAAACACCGCCTTGAAGACAGTCAATCACAACCTCTTCGTTGCACTGCGCGCCGCCTTTCCGGTAGACCTGACCGCCACCGCCATCGACGTGGCAGACGGCCCCATGGCGGGCGCCTGCTACACCTGGGCCGACCTGGAGCGCGGCACCGCCATGCTGGCCAACCTGCTGCAGAGCCTGGGCCTGCCGGCCGGCAGCCGGGTGGCGGTGCAGACCGAGAAGAGCGTGGAAGCGCTGATGCTCTACCTGGCCGTGCTGCGGGCGGGTCATGTCTTCCTGCCGCTGAACACCGCCTACCAGGCCGCCGAGATCGGCTACTTCATCGGCAATGCCGAGCCGGCGGTGGTGGTGTGCGCACCGAAGAACTTCGCCTGGGTCAGCCGCATTGCCTTCAGTGCCGGCACCGGCCAGGTGTTCACCCTCGGCGAAGCGCGTGATGGCAGCCTGCTGGAGCGCGCCGCCGCGCAGGGCGACCAGCACATGCCGGCAGTGATGCAGGCCGACGACCTGGCCGCCATCCTCTACACCAGCGGCACCACCGGGCGCAGCAAGGGCGCCATGCTGAGCCACGGCAACCTGCTGAGCAATGCGCAGACGCTGCGGGCCTACTGGGACTGGCAGCCCGGGGATGTGCTGATCCACGCGCTGCCGATCTTCCATGTGCACGGCCTGTTCGTGGCGAGCCACGGTGCGCTGCTCAATGGCAGCAAGATGGTCTGGTTCGGCAAGTTCGACCCCAAGGCGGCCATCGCCCGCATGGAAGGCGCCACGGTGATGATGGGCGTGCCCACGCTGTATGTGCGCATGCTGGCCGAGCCCACGCTCACCCAAGAGGCGGTCAAGACCATGCGGTTGTTCATCAGCGGCTCGGCACCGCTGCTGGTGGAAACCTTCGACAGCTGGACCGAGCGCACCGGCCATGTGCTGCTGGAGCGCTACGGCATGAGCGAGACGGTGATGCTCACCAGCAACCCCTGCCGCCCGGCCGACGGCCAGCGCCAGCGCGGCACCGTGGGCCCGGCCCTGCCCGGCGTGCACCTGCGGGTGATGGACGACGCCGGCGCGCCCTGCCCGGCTGGCGCCATCGGCCACATCCAGGTGCGCGGCCCGAACGTGTTTGCCGGCTACTGGCGCATGCCCGAGAAGACAGCCGAGGAGTTCACGGCAGACGGCTGGTTCAAGACCGGCGATGTCGGCCTGGTGGCCGCCGACGGCTACACCACCATCGTCGGCCGCAGCAAGGACCTGATCATCAGCGGCGGCTACAACATCTACCCGGCCGAGATCGAGGGCTTCTTGAACGACATGCCCGGCGTGGCCGAATCGGCGGTGGTCGGCGTGCCGCACCCCGACTTCGGTGAAGGCGTGGTGGCGGTGGTGGTGGCCCAGCCCGGCGCCACGCTGGCGCCGGCGGCAATGATCGGCCAGCTCAAGGCCAGCATCGCCAACTTCAAGGTGCCCAAGCACCTGTTCGTGGTGGCCGACCTGCCGCGCAATGCGATGGGCAAGGTGCAGAAGAACCTGCTGCGCGAGCAGCACAAGGGCCTGTTCGCCTGAACGTCGGCATGCGTCGGCATGCGTCGGCACGCGTCGGCATGCGTGGGCTGCGGCTGCTGCTCAGCCGCCCTGCGCCTTGGAAAAACGCGCGTCGCGCCAGGCGATCGCCTCACGCATGCCGCGCTCCCGCGCCACGTCCATGAAAGCGCGCTTGTCGGGCGAGCCGTGGCTTTCGATCGTGTGGTCGATGTCCAGCGCCATGCGCAGCGCGGTGGGCATGCCCTGGATGTCGTAGGTGCGGTTCAGCGCCTTCTTGGTCTGCGCCACCAGGTTCGGGTCCATCAGCGCGATGCCGCGTGCGGTGCGCAGCGCCTCGGCCAGGTGGGTGCCCGGCGCCACCACCCGGCTGACCAGGCCCATGGCCAGGGCCTCCCGCGCGGGGATGCGGTCGTCGGCCGACAGGATGATGCGCTTGGCCTGCTTGGGGCTGGTCATCCACGGCAGCAGCAGCGTGACGATGCCGGCGCCGAACTTCAGCTCGGGCTCGCCGAAGGTGGCGTCTTCACAGGCGATGGTGATGTCGCAGGCCATCGCCAACTCGAACGCGCCGGCCAGGCAGGCGCCGTGCACGGCGGCGATGGTGGGCTTGGGGCTGTTCCAGAACCGCATCGTGGTGTCGAAGTCGAGGTCAAGGATGGCGCGCCACACCGCGTCGCCTTCGGGCCGCTGCTCCATCTGCGCCTTCAGGTCGAAGCCCGACGAGAAGGCCCGGCCGGCGCCGCTGACCACGACCACCCGCACCTCGGCATCGGCCTCGGCCTGGTCCATCGCCGTGTTGATCTCGTGCAGCGCGCCGGCGTGCAGCGCGTTCAGCCGCTCGGGCCGGTTCAGGGTGAGCTGGGCCACATGGTCGGCCACGGTGTAGATGATGGAGCTGAAGGGCATCGCAGGGCTCGGGTTGTGGTGGTCAGGGTGGCAGCGGCTGCGTCTGGCCAGCGGCCAGCAGTGCGGCCAGCGCGCCGCGGTCGGCCTTGCCGGTGCGGCCCAGCGGCAGCGCATCGGCCAGATGCCAGGCATCGGGGTGCTTGAACTTCTCCAGCCGGCCGGCCAGGTGCAGGCGCAGCGCGGCCACCGTCACCGTGCTGCCGCTGCGCGGTACCACCAGCACATGGATGCGCTCGCCCAGCACCGCGTCGGCCATGCCCACCACCATGGCGGCGGCCACGTCGGGGTGGGCGCTGAGCGCCTGCTCCACCTCCACCGGCGTGAGCTTGTTGCCACCGCGGCTGATCAGCTCTTTCTGGCGGCCCATCAGTTCCACCAGGCCGTCGGCATGCTGGCGCGCCAGGTCACCGGTGCGAAACCAGCCGTGCTGGAAGGCGGCGGCGGTGAGCACGGGCGCGTCCAGGTAGCCGGCCAGCAGGAAGGGGCTGCGCAGTTGCAGCTCACCGACCACGCCGGGTGCCACCGGCAGGCCGCTGGCATCGGCGATGCGGTGCTGCACCTGCGGTGACGGCCGGCCGATGCAACCGGGGCGCTGGGCATAGTCGGCCGGGAAGGCGAAAAAATCGCAGGTGGAGGTCTCGGTCAGGCCGTAGATGTCGATCAGCGCGCTGCGGGCGAAGCGCTGGCGCAGCCTGTCGGCCAATGACAGGCCCAGCAGTTCACCCCCTATCAGGATCTGCCGCAGGTCGCCTTGCTGCGCCACCTGGTCGATGGCCGGGCCCAGTGCGGGGTCGGACAGCACCACCCGCATCATCGTCGGCACCAG
>JBBRVT010000182.1:0-8750 GCA_038246615.1 Burkholderiales bacterium | reverse complement strand
GCAGAGATCGACCCGACCGGCGCCAACTCGGGCTTCCCGATGGTGATCCGACCCAGCTTCACCCTGGGCGGCAGCGGCGGCGGCATCGCCTACAACCCGGAAGAGTTCGAGACGATCTGCAGGCGCGGGCTTGACCTGTCGCCCACCAATGAACTGCTGATCGAGGAATCGCTGATCGGCTGGAAAGAGTTCGAGATGGAAGTCGTGCGCGACCGCGCCGACAACTGCATCATCGTCTGCGCCATCGAGAACCTCGACCCGATGGGCATCCACACCGGCGACAGCATCACCGTGGCCCCGGCGCAGACGCTCACCGACAAGGAGTACCAGTTGCTGCGCAATGCCAGCATCGCCATCCTGCGCGAGATCGGCGTGGAGACCGGCGGCAGCAATGTGCAGTTCGCGATCAACCCGCAAGACGGCCGCATGGTCGTCATCGAGATGAACCCGCGGGTCTCGCGCTCGTCGGCGCTGGCGTCCAAGGCCACGGGCTTTCCGATCGCCAAGATCGCCGCCAAGCTGGCGGTGGGCTATACGCTGGACGAACTGCGCAACGACATCACCGGCGGCACCACACCGGCCAGCTTCGAGCCGAGCATCGACTATGTGGTCACCAAGATCCCGCGCTTCGCCTTCGAGAAGTTTCCCGCCGCCGACCCGCACCTGACCACCCAGATGAAGAGCGTGGGCGAGGTGATGGCCATGGGCCGCACCTTCCAGGAGAGCTTCCAGAAGGCGCTGCGCGGCCTGGAGACCGACATCGACGGGCTGACCGAGCGGTCCACAGACCGCGACGAGATCATCGAGGAAATCGGTGAGGCCGGCCCCGAGCGCATCCTGTACGTGGCCGACGCCTTCCGCATCGGGATGACGCTCGACGAGATCTTCGAGGAAACCGCCATCGACCCCTGGTTCCTGGCCCAGATCGAGGACCTGGTGGCCACCGAGCGGCTGCTGCAGGCGCGCACGCTGGAAACCCTGAGCGCTGCGGAGCTGCGCTGGGTCAAGCAGAAGGGCTTTTCCGACAAGCGCCTGGGCAAGCTGATGGCCAGCAACCAGCATGCAGTGCGCAGCGCCCGCCATGCACTGGGTGTGCGCCCGGTCTACAAGCGGGTGGACACCTGTGCCGCCGAGTTCGCCACCCAGACCGCCTACCTCTACAGCTGCTACGAGACCGTTGACGGCGAGTGCGAGGCCGAGCCGACCAACCGCAAGAAGATCATGGTGCTGGGCGGCGGGCCCAACCGCATCGGCCAGGGCATCGAGTTCGACTACTGCTGCGTGCATGCCGCACTCGCCCTGCGCGACGACGGCTACGAGACCATCATGGTCAACTGCAACCCGGAGACGGTGTCCACCGACTACGACACCAGCGACCGGCTCTACTTCGAGCCGGTGACGCTGGAAGACGTGCTGGAGATCGTGGCCAAGGAGCGGCCGGTGGGCGTGATCGTGCAGTACGGCGGCCAGACACCGTTGAAGCTGGCGCTCGACCTGGAAGCCAACGGCGTGCCGATCATCGGCACCAGCCCCGACAGCATCGACATCGCCGAAGACCGCGAGCGCTTCCAGCAGCTGCTGCACACGCTGGGCCTGAAGCAGCCGCCCAACCGCACCGCCCGCACCGAAGAGTCAGCGCTGGTGCTGGCGCAGGAGATCGGCTACCCGTTGGTGGTGCGCCCCAGCTATGTGCTGGGCGGCCGGGCGATGGAGATCGTGCACGGCGACCGCGACCTGCAGCGCTACATGCGCGAGGCGGTGCGCGTCTCCGACAAGAGCCCGGTGCTGCTCGACCGCTTCCTCGACGACGCGATCGAAGTCGATGTCGACTGCATCAGCGACGGCAGCGCGGTGATGATCGGCGGCATCATGGAGCACATCGAACAGGCGGGTGTGCACTCTGGGGACTCGGCTTGTTCGCTGCCGCCTTACACCCTGCCGAAGAAGCTGCAGGACACGCTGCGCCGCCAGACCACCCAGATGGCCCTGGCGCTGAAGGTGGTGGGTCTGATGAACGTGCAGTTCGCCATCCAGGGCAGCGTGGCCGGTGACGGCGACGATGCGGTGGTTTTTGTGCTGGAAGTGAACCCGCGCGCGTCGCGCACGGTGCCCTTCGTCAGCAAGGCCACCGGCCAGCAACTGGCCAAGATCGCCGCACGCTGCATGGCCGGCCAGAAGCTGGCCGACCAGGCCAGCCGCGACGGCCAGCCCCCGCGCGAGGTGATCCCGCCGTACTTCAGCGTCAAGGAGGCGGTGTTCCCGTTCAACAAGTTCCCCGGGGTCGACCCGATCCTCGGCCCCGAGATGCGCTCCACCGGCGAAGTGATGGGCGTGGGCCGCAGCTTCGGTGAGGCGATGCTCAAGAGCCAGCTCGGTGCCGGCTCGCGCCTGCCCGCCAAAGGCACGGTGGTGATCACGGTCAAGAACGGCGACAAGGACCGCGCGGTGGCTGTGGCACGTGACCTGGTGGCGCTAGGCTTCTTGGTAGTGGCCACGCGGGGCACGGCTGCTGCCATCGCTGCGGCCGGCATCGCGGTGAAGGTGGTCAACAAGGTCAAGGACGGCCGACCGAACATCGTCGACATGGTCAAGGCCGGCGAGATCCAGCTGGTGTTCTCCACGGTGGACGAGACGCGCACGGCGATTGCCGATTCGCGCCACATCCGCACTGCGGCGCTGGCCAACCGCGTCACCTACTACACCACCATGGCCGGCTGCGAGGCCGCCACCGAGGCGCTGAAGCACCAGCAGGGCATGCAGGTCTTCAGCCTGCAGGAACTGCACGCCGAGTTGCACTAAACTCGCACTCGTTCGCTTTTTCGTTTCTTCGTTCCGCCGCATTCGCGCCCGGCCCACCGCCGGCGCCCAGTGCGGCGGATTTGTTTCGTCCGCTGTTTCCGTCTGCAGGAGGCCCGCATGGCCACCATCCCCATCACCAAGCGCGGTGCCGAGAAGCTCAAGCAGGAGCTGCACCGGCTCAAGACCGTGGAGCGCCACGCCGTGATCCAGGCGATTGCCGAGGCGCGTGCCCAGGGTGATCTGTCGGAGAACGCCGAGTACGAGGCCGCCAAGGACAAGCAGGGCTTCATCGAGGGCCGCATCCTGGAGATCGAAGGCAAGATGGCAGCGGCCCAGATCATCGACCCGTCGGCGCTGGACGCGGGTGGCCGGGTGGTGTTCGGTGCCACCGTCGATCTGGAGGAAGAGTCCTCCGGCCAGGAGGTCACCTACCAGATCGTGGGCGACGACGAGGCCGACCTGAAGCAAGGCCTGATCTCGATCAGCTCGCCCATCGCCCGCGCGATGATCGGCAAGGAAGCCGGCGAAGTGGCCGAGGTGCATGCGCCGGGCGGCGTCAAGCGCTACGACATCGTGGACGTGCGCTACATCTGAGCGCCGTGCTGGAGCAACTGCGGCGCCTGCTGCCCGGCCTCTGGGCCGGCGTGCTGCTGTGCATCGCCGCCATCGCCGCCCCGGCGGCATTCGCCCTGCTGGACCGGCCGGCGGCCGGCCGGGTGGTGGGCTGGTTCTTCCAGCGCGAAGCCTGGCTCAGCCTGGTGCTGGCGATGCTGCTGCTGGCCATCGAGCGCAAGCGTGCCCGCGCCTTGGCGGTGGCGGGGCAGGGCTCGGTGCTGTCCACCGACATGCTGTTGTTGCTGGGCACGGTGTTCTGCACCGTGGCCGGCTACTTCGCGCTGCAGCCGCTGATGGACGGTGCCCGAAGCGGCCAGGGGTCGTTGAGTTTCGGCCAGCTGCATTTCATCAGCGTGGGCTTCTTCCTGGCCAAGCTGCTGTGCATCCTGGCGCTGGCCTGGCGTGCCGCCGGGCCGGGCCGGGCTGTCAGTCGGCCGCCTTCTTCTTGACGCTGGTCACGCGGGCCTTCACCCGCTTGATCTCGCCGCCGGCGGTGACACGCTGGTTGCCGAAGACGGTGATCTTCTTGATCTGCGCGCGCTGGTTGCCACTCTTGCTGAACTTCAGGATCTTGACCACCCGCGGGCCGGCGCCGCGGTCGTCGCGCACCTCGCCCTTGGGCTTCTCGGGGATCGGCCGCCACAGCACCAACAGCTTGCCGATGTGCTGCACCGGCGCGGCACCCAGCCGCTCGGCCAGGTTGGCCAGTGCGGCCTCCCGGTCGGGGCGGGAATCCGAGAACATGCGCACCTTGATCAGGCCATGTACCTTCAGCGCCAGGTCGGCTTCGCGCACCACGGCGTCGGTCAGACCCTGGTCGCCGATCAGCACGACCGGGTCGAGGTGGTGGGCGTCACCGCGTTTTTCTTTGCGTTGGGCGGGCGTCAGATGAATGGCAGGCATCCCTCTATTATCTCCCGGCCATGAAAATCAACTCGAAGAGCAAGAAGATCAACAAGGCGTGGATCAACGACCACGTCAACGACCCGTATGTGAGGCTGGCCCAGCGCGAGGGCTACCGCGCCCGGGCCGCCTACAAGCTCAAGGAGATCGACGAGGTGCTGGGGCTGATCAAACCCGGGCAAGTGGTGGTCGATCTCGGCTCGGCCCCAGGCGCCTGGAGCCAGTACCTGCGGCGGCGCTTCGCGCCGAAGTCGGCCGGCAGCGGCGGCGCGGCCGTGGGTGAATTGCTGGGCACCATCATCGCGCTGGACATCCTGCCAATGGAGCCGATCGAGGGCGTGCTGTTCATCCAGGGCGATTTCCGCGAGGCGGCTGTCGCCGAACAACTGCACCTGGCGGTGGCCGGGCGGCCGGTGGATGTGGTGGTGTCGGACATCGCGCCTAACCTGTCGGGCATCGAAGCGGCCGACGCGGCGCGCATGGAGCATCTGATCGAACTGGGGCTGGAGTTTGCGCGCGGCCATCTGAAGCCGGGCGGCGCGATGGTGGCGAAGATGTTCCACGGCAGTGGCTACGACCAACTGGTGCGCCTGTTCAGGCAGCAGTTCCGGGTCGTCAAGCCGATCAAGCCGAAGGCCTCGCGCGACAAGTCCTCGGAAACCTTCCTGGTCGGCATCGGATTGAAGCCGGATTGACGCAGCGCAGGGCTTTGGCAGAAGGCGTCGAACTCACCGTGAATTCACCCTCTTCATGGCAGGTCCGCCGCCCCGGAGCCAGGGGCTTGACTGGACTAGAATCATCCCCACTTGTTGTCGGACGTGGAGAGCGGCGCAGGTGCTGCGGCGAACTCTCTCTCTGTCTCGATTTGCATGAAGATTGGCTGAAGGAGCCGCAGTGAACAATCAATGGTTCTCGAAGGTCGCTGTCTGGCTGGTGATCGCACTCGTGCTGTTCACTGTGTTCAAGCAGTTCGACCGCGGGGTGTCGGCGGGCCAGGTGATCGGGTATTCCGAGTTCCTGGACGAAGTGGCGGCGCGCCGCATCAAATCCGTGGTGTTGCAAGAGGGCCAGGGCGGCACCGAGATCATCGCGCTGACCACCGATGACAAACGCATCCGGGCCACCGCCACCTTCCTCGACCGCGGCCTGGTCGGCGACCTGCGCAACAACAACATCAAGTTCGACGTCAAGCCGCGTGAAGAGCCCTCGCTGCTGATGAGCCTGCTGGTCAGCTGGGGCCCGATGTTGCTGCTGATCGGCGTGTGGGTCTACTTCATGCGCCAGATGCAGGGTGGTGGCAAGGGTGGTGCCTTCAGCTTCGGCAAGAGCAAGGCCCGCATGCTGGACGAGGCCAACAACACCACCACCTTCGCCGACGTGGCCGGCTGCGACGAAGCCAAGGAAGAAGTGAAGGAACTGGTCGACTTCCTGAAAGACCCGCAGAAGTTCCAGAAGCTGGGTGGTCGCATCCCGCGTGGCGTGCTGCTGGTCGGCCCTCCGGGCACCGGCAAGACCCTGCTGGCCAAGGCCATCGCCGGTGAGGCCAAGGTGCCGTTTTTCTCGATCTCGGGGTCCGACTTCGTCGAAATGTTCGTCGGCGTGGGTGCGGCCCGGGTGCGCGACATGTTCGAGCAGGCCAAGAAGAGCGCGCCCTGCATCATCTTCATCGACGAGATCGACGCGGTGGGCCGCCACCGTGGCGCCGGCCTGGGCGGCGGCAACGACGAGCGCGAGCAGACGCTGAACCAGATGTTGGTCGAGATGGACGGCTTCGAGACCAACCTCGGCGTGATCGTGATGGCGGCCACCAATCGGCCCGACATTCTCGACCCGGCGCTCCTGCGCCCTGGCCGCTTCGACCGCCAGGTCTACGTCACGCTGCCCGACGTGCGCGGCCGTGAGCAGATCTTGAACGTGCACATGCGCAAGGTGCCGATCGGCCAGGACATCCGCGCCGACATCCTGGCGCGCGGTACCCCGGGCTTCTCGGGTGCCGATCTGGCCAACCTGGTCAATGAGGCGGCGCTGTTCGCCGCACGCCGCAGCGGGCGTGTGGTCGAGATGCTCGACTTCGAAAAGGCCAAGGACAAGATCATGATGGGCCCCGAGCGCAAGAGCATGGTGATGCCCGAGGAAGAGCGCAGGAACACCGCCTACCACGAGGCCGGCCATGCGCTGGTGGCGCGCCTGATGCCCAAGACCGACCCGGTGCATAAGGTCACGGTAATCCCGCGTGGGCGCGCACTGGGCGTGACGATGCAGTTGCCCGAAGGCGACCGCTACAGCCTGGACAAGGAGCGCATGCTGTCCACCATCAGCGTGTTGTTCGGTGGTCGCATTGCGGAAGAGGTGTTCATGCACCAGATGACCACCGGCGCCAGCAACGACTTCGAGCGCGCCACCGCCATCGCCCGCGACATGGTCACCCGCTATGGCATGACCGACGAGCTGGGCCCGATGGTCTATGCCGAGAATGAGGGCGAAGTCTTCCTGGGCCGGTCGATCACCAAGACCACCAGCATGTCGGAAGAGACGATGCGCAAGGTCGATGCGGTGATCCGCCGCATCATCGACGAGCAGTACACCGTCGCCCGCAAGCACATCGAGGGCAACCAGGACAAGATGCATGCGATGGCCAAGGCGCTGCTCGAGTGGGAAACCATCGACGCCGAGCAGATCGACGACATCATGCATGGCAAGCCGCCGCGGCCGCCGAAAGACTGGACGCCCAACCCGCGCACCGGCGGCTCTGGCCCGTCAAGCGGTGGCGGCCAGGTCAACACCGACGGCACGCCGGCCACCGTGGTCTGACAGTCCAAGTTAGCCGAAACCCGACACGGGGCCTGCGGGCCCCGTTGTTGTTCCGGCCAGCAGCACCCGACCTGCATCGCCATGTTCTGGCAGACCACCCGTTACCGCCTCAGCCTGCTGCAGCCGCTGGTGATGGGCATCGTCAACGCCACGCCCGATTCATTCTCCGATGGCGGCCAGCATGCCGATGCGGCGTCGGCGCAGTCGCATTGCGACCTCTTGCTGGAGCAAGGCGCGCAAATCCTCGACATCGGCGGCGAGTCGACCCGGCCCGGCGCCCGCCAGCCCGACTTGGCCGAGGAACTGGCGCGGGTGATCCCGGTGCTGCGCCATGCGGTCACGCTGGGTGTGCCGGTGTCCGTCGATACCAGCCGGCCCGAGGTGATGCGGGAGGCGCTCGCGCTGGGCGTGGACATCGTCAACGATGTGCGGGCGCTGGCCCGGCCGGGTGCGCTGGCTGCAGTGGCGGCGCATCCGGCCTGTGGCGTCTGCCTGATGCACATGAATGGCGAGCCAGGTGTGATGCAGTCGGCCCCGCGCTACGACGCAGGCGTGGTCGCTGAGGTCCTGCAGTGGTTGCGCCTGCGGCTGGCCGATGTGGTGGCGTCGGGCGTGGCCGCCGAGCGCATCACGCTGGACCCGGGCATCGGCTTCGGCAAGACGCCCGCACACAATTGGGCTCTGCTGCAACGGCAGCATGAACTGCTGGCGCTGGGTCGGCCGCTGCTGGTCGGCTGGAGCCGAAAATCGACACTGGGCAGCCTGACCGGCCGGGCGGTCGGTGAACGCCTGCCGGCCAGTTTGGCGGCAGCGCTGGCGGCCGTGCAACGCGGGGCGCATGTGCTGCGCGTGCACGACGTGGCTGCCACGGTGGACGCGTTGAAAGTCTGGGCCGCTGCCGGCCTGACCGCAACACCACATCAACAGGGAGGAGACAGACCATGAGCAGACGTTACTTCGGCACCGACGGCATCCGCGGCACAGTGGGCCAGGCGCCCATCACGCCCGATTTCATGCTGCGTCTTGGCCATGCGGTTGGCCGGGTGTTGCGGCGTGGCATGACACGGCCGACGGTGCTGATCGGCAAGGACACGCGCATCTCGGGTTACATGATCGAGAGCGCGCTGGAGGCCGGCCTGGCATCAGCCGGGGTCGACACCCTGCTGACCGGCCCGCTGCCCACGCCCGGCGTGGCCTACCTGACACGCGCGCTGCGGCTGGACCTGGGCATTGTGATCAGCGCTTCGCACAACGCCTACCCTGACAACGGCATCAAGTTCTTCTCGGCCAAGGGCGAGAAGCTGCCTGACGACTGGGAGCTGGCGGTCGAGGCCGCACTTGGCGAGCCGCCGCAGTGGGTGGACGCGGCCACGCTGGGCAAGGCGCGCCGGCTGGAGGACGCACGCGGCCGTTACATCGAGTTCTGCAAGTCCACCGTCGACAAGGACATGAGCCTGCGCGGGCTGAAGATCGTGATCGATGCTGCGCATGGCGCGGCCTACCACGTGGCGCCCGATGTGTTCCATGAACTGGGCGCTGCGGTGGTGACGATCGGCTGCGCCCCGGACGGCTTGAACATCAACGCCGGTTTCGGTGCCACGGCACCTCAGGCGTTGGTGAAG
>JBBRVT010000181.1:0-8772 GCA_038246615.1 Burkholderiales bacterium | reverse complement strand
TATTGCTCGACCTGGCGCAGCTCGGCCGGCGTGGCCTTGACCACCACCACGCCCGCAGCCGGGTTCAGCACCACGTTGCGGCCACCGGCGGTGCCCACCAGCGCGGCCAGCGACGCCTGCACCTCGCGCCAGAAGTCGGCGTCGGAGGTGGTGCGCACATGGGCGTTGTCGTCGGCGCGGCTGCCCACGCCGGTGCTGTTGCCGCCACCGCCGCCGCTGCTGGTGTTGCCGCTGGCGCCGTTGGCGCTGGTGGCACCGCTGGTCATGGCGCTGCTGCTGACCCGGATGTCGCTGGCGCCCTGGCGCCGTCCGGGCAGGTAGTTCACCCGGTACAGCCGCGTCTGCACCGTGTTGGGGTAGACGAAGATCCGGTTGCCGGTGATGCGGTAGTCATAGCCGAACAGCTCGCGCAGCGTGTCCATGGCCTCGGGCACGGTGGTGTCCTTCAGCGTGATCGACAGGGTGCCGTTCACCTCGGGCGAAACCAGCATGTTCCAGGCCGTGCCCTGGGCCAGCTGCAGGAACACCTGCGCCGCCGGGGCGTTGTTGATGGCCAGGTCGAAGCGGGCATCGGCGGCGGTGCGGGCGGGTGCCGGCACGCTGACCGTTGCAGCAGCCACGCCGGTGACCGGCAGTGCCGCACTGCTGGCCATGCCGGCCTCGGGCGGCGCCGCCGGCGTGCGCTCCTGCGCTTGCAGCGCGGCCAGGCGCTGGGGGTCGGGCAGGGTGTTCGTCAGGCGGTCGCGGCGCTGCTGCGGGCGCATCAGCGTGCCCAGGTCGGCCAGTTGCAGGCTGGGCTCGCGTATGGGCAGCCGCGCATCGGTGGCCAGCGCGGGCAGGGCCTGCAGCAGCAACAGCAGCAGCGGGGCCAGCGGCGCCAGTGGCGCCAGCGGCCGGCGTGCGTGGGGTGCGCGGGTCATGGGGCGGTCTTTCCGGCCAGCGACAGGGAACCCGGCGCGGCACTTGGGGTGGAGAGGTTGCCGGGGTTGCCGGGGTTGCTGGTGTTCGTGGGGGTGAGCGGAATCTGGCCGCGCCCGGCGGTGCCGGTGGCCTGGCCCTCGCCCGGCTGGCCGGTCGGCAGGTCAGCCGGCGCTGCGGGCTGGTAGCGGGCGGTCCGGCTGTCGGTGATGCTGCCGGCGGCCTGCTTGGGCGTGCCCGCCAGCAGCCACAGCCGCTCGGGCCCGCGCGGGCCCTTCAGCAGCAGGCCCTGGGCGTCGATGGCCAGCACGGCGCGGCCGTCCACCAGGTCGCCCACCTTCACCTGGCGGCCGTCCACCAGCGCGAGCGGGGTCCCCGCCGCTGCCCCTGCACCTGCACCTGCCCCTGCCAAGTTCGCCGGCAGCTGCACCGCCTGCACGGTGGCCACGGCGGCCGGTGGTGCTGCTGCGTCGGCGGCGCGGGCGGCGGCGGCGAGGGCGCGGGCGGTGTCGAGGTTGGCACGGTGCGGCAGGGCGGCGGCGGCCAGGCCGCCCGGTGCCATCAGCGCGGCCGGCGGGCGGGTGGGGTCGGCCAGCGGGCCGGCGCCGGCGGCGCCTGCCGACAGCAGTCCCAGCGCGCTGGCCAGGAGAAGGCCCGGGGCGCTGGCCAGGAACAGGCGCGGGGCGTTGGCCAACGGCAGGCCCAGGGCGCTGGCCGTGGTGTGCAGGTGCAGACGGGACATGCTCAGATCTCCAGCCACGCGCGGTCGCGGCTCAGGGTGTAGACACGCAGCGTCAGCACCGACCGGGGGTGCTGCTCCACCTTCAGGCTCACTGCACCCCACAGCACCCGCTGCGGCAGCGACTCCATGGCCTGCAGATAGCCCAGCAGGTCGGCATAGCCGCCTTCGAGCACCAGCTCCACGCCGTGGCGGTACAGGCCGCCGGTGGCATCGGCGCCGGGGGCGGCGGCAGCAGCGGCAGCGGCAGCGGCAGCACCGGGAGCGGCGGCACCGGGAGCGGCGGCCTGGCCCGGGGCCAGCAGGTCGTTGCGGCCCAGCGAGCGCAGCGCGCGCAGGCGCACCTCGCCATGGCGGGCCAGCAACTGCTCCAGCAGGTCGCGCATGCGCTCAGGGCCGACCAGGCTGTCGGCATGGCCGCGCAGGGCGGTGTCGCCGTCGCGCAGGCGCTGGCGCCATTGCTGCAGATCGGCCTGCTGCTGGCGCAGCTGCGCCGCACCCTGGCCCTGCAGCTGCTGCACATCGGCCAGCAGGCGCTGCTGCTGCTGCTGCGCCGCCGCCTGCGCACCGCGTGCGGCGGTGAAGGCCTGCAGCGCGGGCGCCAGCCAGAGGCTGTCGGCCAGCATCAGCACCAGGGCGGCGCCGGCGGCGATCAGCAGCAGGCGCTCGCGCTGGTTGCGCTGGTTGAACCGGCGCAGCAGCGTGCGCCCGCGCGTGGCCAGCTGGGCGAAGGCGGCGGCGGTGGCATCGGCCGGCACCGGACGGCCTGGCGTGGTCTTCATGGTGCCGGCCCCGGGCTGGCTGCGGGCGTGGAGCGCAACGCGAATTCGGTGTAGGGCAGGGCGGCGCCGCTGTTGTCCACCGCGCGCAGCGTCAGCTGGGCGAAGGGGCGGCCCTTGAAGCGCGGCTCGTCGTTCAGCCGGCGCAGGTAGTCGGTGAGCGCGCTGCTGTCGGTCATGCGGCCCTCCAGGTCGATGGCGCTGCCGTCGTCGGAGACCCCCAGGCCGGTGATCCACAGCCGGCCCGACGCCTGGCGGGCCAGCGCCAGCAGCAGCTCGGCATGGCCTTCGCGCACGCCGGCGGCGCCAGCCTCCAGCGCGGCGCGCACGCTGCGCTGCGTGGCGTCGGCGGCCTGCAGGCGGGCCAGCTCGGCCACCGCGCCGCCATCGGCACGGGCCGACAGCGTGCCCACCTGGGCCCGTAGCGGCGCCATGCCGGCCTGCACGGCCTGGGCCTCGGCCTGGGTGCGGTTGGCCGCCCACAGCAGGCCCTGCGCCAGGCCCCAGGCGCCCACCAGCGCCAAGGTCAGCACCAGGCCACCGTGGCGGGCCGAGAAGCGCAGCTGCGCCGGGGCGAAGCGTGCGCTGAAGAGGTTGAGTTGCTGGGCCATGGCGGAGTGCTCTGTGGGTGCTGAGGACGTGCTCGGTCGGTGCTCAGTCGGCGCTCATTGCGTGCGCAGGGCCGCGCCGATGGCGCACAGCTGCTGGTTCAGCAGCAGCGGGTCGTCCAGCAGGCCGGGCACGGCGCTCCAGTCCAGCGCCTCGCGCAGGTCCAGCGGGGCCACCGGCACATACAGCAGCGGGCCCAGGTGGTCGCACAGCGCGTGCATGCCGGGCATCGGCGTGACCAGCAGCCGCGCCAGCGTCACCTGGCCGAAGGCACGCTCCACGCCGTCGAGCGTGCGCTGCAGCTCCAGCCCGGCCTGCTCATGGCCGGCGCTGCGCAGGTCGGGGTCGGCGTCGTCGTCGAGCAGCAGGTTCATCTCCAGCTGCCGGGTGGCCAGCAGCTCGCCGCCGTGGGTGACCACCAGCGTGGCATGGCCACGCTGGCAATGCAGCAGGGCCTGGGCGCGGCCGGCGGGTTCGACCAGGGCGCTGAGGTTGCGCAGCGCGGTCTCGGTGATGTCGATGGCCTGCCAGGGGGCGCCGGCGTCCACCGCGCATTCCACCAGCGGCCGCAGCTGGGCCTCGGCCGCAGCCACCGCGATGAGTTGCGGCTGGGCGCGGTAGCTGGTGCCTTCGGGCACGGCCAGCACGTCGACCGCTGCGCTGTCGACCGGGAAGTCGACCGTGTCCTTGAGTTGCCAGCGCACTGCGGCGGCCCAGTCGGGGCGCGGCACGTCGGCCGGCGCGTCCATGGTCACGCACTGGTACTGGTGGCGCTGCAGCACGGTCACGCAGCGGTGGCGGTGCAGCGCGTGCTGGCGGCGCAGCCGTTGCAGGGTGGCCAGCGGCCTGGCCCAGGCTGCGGTGGCCGTCCAGCGCACGGCGGGGCGGCCCTGGTGGCCGCCGGGTTGCACCAGCGCAAACACCGCTTCGGCGCCAGCCGGCGCACAGGCGATCCAGCCTGGCTGCAATGCACTGCGTGAAAGTCCGAACACCCGATGCCCCTATGAAATCTGCTGGGGCATCGTTCCACAGGGGGGCTGCCGGCAATGGCCGGAAAAGCCGGGTGAAACCGGCGGTCACCGTGGCCGTCGACCTGCCCGGGGCGGGGTGGCGCTACTCGTGCCGCAGCGCCTCGATCGGGTCCATGCGCGCGGCGCGGCGCGCCGGAAAGTAGCCGAACAGCACGCCGATGGCGGCCGAGAACAGCAGCGCCAGCACATTGATCGACGGGTCGAAGCTGTAGGGCACGGCCATCAGCAGCGAGCCCCCGTACGACGCCGCCGTGGCGAGGACGATGCCGATCACCCCGCCCAGCGCGCTGAGCACCACCGCCTCGATCAGGAACTGCAGCAGCACTTCGCGCTCCAGCGCGCCCACGGCCAGCCGCAGGCCGATCTCGCGGGTGCGCTCGGTCACGCTGACCAGCATGATGTTCATGATGCCGATGCCGCCCACCAGCAGGCTGACGGCAGCCACCGCGCCGAGCAGGCTGGTCAGCACGCCCATGGTGCTGGACAGCGTCTCGGCGAGTTGCTGGGTGTCGAAGATGTTGAAGTTGTCTTCGTCCGTGTCCGTCAGCTTGCGTCGCTCGCGCAGCAGTTCGCGCAGGCTGGCCTTCAGCCGCGTGCTGTCACTGCCGTCCTCCATCGACACCGACAGCAGGCTGACCTTGGTGGTGCCGGTGACGCGGCGCTGCAGCGTGTGCAGCGGCACCACGACCGTGTCGTCCTGATCGCCCAAGCCGCCCTGGCCCTTGCTGGCCAGGATGCCGACGACGGTGCAGGAGAACTGTTTGACGCGCAGCAACTGTCCCAGGCCGGACTGGCCTGCCGCGCCGCCGTAGATCTCGCGCCGCACGGTTTCACCGACGATGCAGACCGCCGCGCCGGCCCGTTGCTCGTCCTCGTCGAACAGCCGGCCTGCGGCCAGCTTCCAGTTGCCGGTGACGAACCAGGCATTGGTGCTGCCGGTCACGCTGGTGACCCAGTTGCGGCCGTTGGCCACCACGGTGGCGCCGGCCCGGCCCTGTGGCGCCACGGCCGCCACCCCGCCGATCTGCGAGGCGATCGCTTCCGCGTCGGCCTCGGTGAACTGCGGCACGCCGCCGCCGCCACCACCGCCGCCGGGCGAGCGCTGGCCGGGGCTGACGATCAGCAGGTTGGTGCCCAGGCTGGTGATCTGCGTCTCGATGGCCTGCGTCGCGCCGTTGCCGAGCGTGACCATGGTCACCACCGCGCTGACGCCGATGACGATGCCCAGCACGGTCAGGAACGAGCGCAGCAGGTTGCGCCGCACCGAGCGCAGGGCCAGCATGAAGACGCTGAACAGCATCAGGTGTCCTTCACCTGGGTTCGGCCGCAGCCACGCTGGCCGGCGCTTCGGTCACCGGGTTCGGGTTGACGATGTCCCTGGCGATGCGCCCGTCGACGAAGCGCACCATGCGCCGGGCGTAGGCTGCCATGTCGGGCTCGTGGGTCACCATCAGCACGGTGATGCCGTGGTCGCGGTTCAGCGCCAGCAGCAGGCCCATGATCTCGTGGCTGCGCTGGGTGTCCAGGTTGCCGGTGGGCTCGTCGGCCAGCACCACCGCCGGGGCGGTGACGATGGCGCGCGCAATCGCCACGCGCTGCTGCTGGCCGCCCGACAGTTCGCCCGGGGTGTGGTGCTCCCATCCGCCCAGGCCGACCGACTGCAGCGCCTTCCTGGCCGCATCGCGGCGCGCGGCAGCGGCATCGCCGCGGTAGAGCAGCGGCAGTTCCACGTTCTCTTGTGCCGAGGTGCGTGCCAGCAGATTGAAGCCCTGGAAGACGAAACCCAGGTAGCGCCGCCGCAGCCGCGCTCGCTGGTCGCGCGACAGCGCCTCGACATGCGAGCCCTTGAACAGGTACTGCCCGGCGGTTGGCGTGTCGAGGCAGCCGAGGATGTTCATCGCGGTGGACTTGCCCGACCCGCTGGGCCCCATGATGGCGACGAACTCGCCGGCGGCGATGTCCAGGTCGATGCCCTTCAGCGCCATCAGCTCCGACGCGCCGCTGCCGTAGCGCTTGGTCACGCCAACCAATCGGATGAGTGGCGCGGCGTCTGTCATCTCGCCGCCGTCTTCTGGTCGGTGATCACCAGCATGCCCGCCTTCAGGTCACCGCCGGTGATCTCGGTCATGTGGCCGTCGGTGATGCCTGGCGTCACCGCCACTGCCACCGGCCCTCGATCGGCGCCTTCGCCTTGCAGCACCCACACTTGCCTGGCCTGCGCGGTGCTGGCGCCGGCGGCGGCCGACCGGCGTGTGGTGCCCGGCATGCGCGGGATCAGGTTGATGCCGATGCCTCTCTTCGCTGGTGCCCCGGCTGCTGCCCCGGCGGTTGCCGCCGTGGGCGAGAAGCGCAGCGCGGTGTTGGGCACCAGCAGCACGTCCTTGCGTTGGGTGGCGGTGATGCTGGCGGTGGCTGTCATGCCCGGGCGCAGGCTCAAGTCGGCGTTGTCGACATCGAGATAGGTCAGGTAGGTGACGACGTTGTCGGTGATCGTCGAACCCTGGCCGACGCGGGTGACGCGCGCCGGGAAGTTGCGGCTGAGGTAGGCGCTGACGGTGAAGGTGGCGTCCTGCCCGACCTTCACCGCACCGACGTCGGCTTCGTCGACATAGACCCAGGCGCGCAGCTTCGTCAGGTCTTCGGCCACGGTGAACAGGGTCACCGCCTGCAGCGACGCGGCCACCGCATTGCCCGGGTCGACGCTGCGCGTCAGCACCACACCGTTGGTCGGTGCGGCGATCGACGCCTTGGACAGGTTGATCTGGTCTGTGGACAGTGCGGCCTGGGCATCTTGCACCGCAGCATGCGCCACGCCGTCGCCGGCGACCGCCCTTGCCAGCGTGGCGCGGGCGACGTCCAGTTCGGTCTGCGCAGGCACCTTGCCGCCGGACAACTCGGCCACCGCCTCCAGCCGGGCCAGCGTGGCGCGTGATTGGTCCACCGTCGCCCGGGTCTCGGCCACCCTGGCCACGGCCGAGGCCACCGCCGCCTGCGAGCGCTTGATCTGGTCGCGCAGCTTGGCGGTGTCGAGCTGCACCAGCACCTGGCCCTTCTTGATCACGTCGTTGACGTCGACGTTGACCTTCAGCACCGTGCCGGAGAGCTCGCTGCCGATGTTGATCGTGCGGGTGGGCTGGATGGTGCCGTTGGCGGTGACGACCAGCGTCAGGTCGCCACGCGTTGCGGCCGTGGTGCTGTAGACCGGTGCGGCAAGGGCCGCGCTGCGCGCTTGCCACCACCAGAGCCCGCCGCCAGCGGCCAGCAGCAGTGCCAGCAGCAGCCAGGGCCAGACCCTGCGGTACCACGGGGGTGGGGCGCTGTCGCCGAGCAGGGCGTTCAGTGCAGCGGTGTCGGGTGGGGCAATGGTCATGAGGCAATGGTCATGGGGTGCCAGTCGGGATGCTGGCCGGCGTACCAGCCCGGGTGCTGGCCGCTGTGGCGGCCGCTGTGGTGGCCGCTGTGGTGGCCGTGGTGGTCGTTTCGGTGGTCGTTCCGGTGGTCGCCAGATCGTCCACCCAGCCGCCGCCCAGGCTCTTGTAGAGCCGCACATGGGCGGCGGCGATGTCGGCGCTGGCGCCGGCCAGGCTGTCCTGCGCAGCCAGCTGGCTGCGCTGGGTGTCGAGCACGGTCTGGAAGTCGACCAACCCGCTGCGGTAGCGCTGGCTGGCCAGCGTGGCGGCGTTGGTGGCGGCCTGGGCGGCAGCCTGCAGGCGCTGCTGGCGCGCCTGGTCATTGGCCAGCGCCACCAGGGCGTCTTCCACCTCCTGCAGCGCCGTCAGCACACTGGCATGCCAGGCTTGCTGGGTCTGGTCGAGGGCGGCCTGCTGGGCCCGCTGCTGGCCGCGCAGCGCGCCACCGTCGAACACCGGCAGGCTGAGGCCGGCCAGCAGCGAGCCGGCCACCGCCGCGCTCTGGCCCAGGCCGCTCAGCGTCAACGCGCTCAAGCCCAGTGAGCCGCCCAGGCGCAGCGACGGCCGCAGCGCCGCATCGGCCTGGTCCAGCGTGGCCCAGGCAGCGGCCAGGCGGCGCTCGGCGGCGCGCACATCGGGGCGCTGGCGCAGGGTGTCGGCCGGTCCGGCCAGGGCCAGCGTGGCCGCCGGCTGCGGCACCGGCTTGGCGTTGGCCAGGCGTGTGTCGAGCGCTGCAGGCGGCTGGCCGGTGAGCACCGCCAGCGCGTGGCGTGACTGCGCCACGGTGGTCTGCAGCAGCGGCAGCACAGCGCGGGTCTGCTCGGCGGCAGCCAGCGCCTGCGCTGTCGCCAGCCCATCGGCCAGCCCGGCCTGCTGGCGCCAGCGCACGATCTGCAGCGTCTCCTGCTGGCTGGCCAGGTTGGCCTCGGCGATCGCAACCCGGCCCTGGGCGTTGCGCAGGCCGATGTAGGCCAGCGCCACCTCGGCCGCCAGCGACACCTGCACCGTGCCCAGGTCGGCGGCGCTGGCCTCGGCGCTGGCGCTGCGGGCGGCCAGGGCGCTGCGCCGGCCGCCGAACAGGTCAAGCTCCCAGCTGGCGTCCAGGCTGGCGCCGAAGCGGTTGCCGGTGTTGCCGGCCGACCTGGCGCGCTGCGCATCGGCGCCAGCCGTCAGCGTGGGGCCCAGGCCGGCGGCTGCAACGTCCTGCAGCGCGCGCGCCTGCCGCAGCGCTGCCTGGGCGCTGCGCACGCCGGTGTTGGCCGCCAGCGCCTGGCGCACCAGGTCGG
>JBBRVT010000180.1:0-8774 GCA_038246615.1 Burkholderiales bacterium | reverse complement strand
GGCAGCAGGCAGCTTTGCCGACAAGAACGTCGGCACTTCCAAGGCTGTCACCGTCAGCGGCAACACCCTCGGCGGCGCCGATGCAGGCAACTACACGCTGGTGCAGCAAACCGGCCTTGCGGCCAACATCACCGGCAAAGCACTCACGCTGGCCGCCAGCCGCGCCTATGACGGCACCACCACATTGGGCACCGTCACACTGGGCGGTTTGGTCGGCACCGAGACTTTGAACTACAGCGCAGCCACTGCCAACGACGCCCATGTGGCCACTTTGGGCAAATACGTCAACGCAATCACGCTAGCCGATGGCAGCAACGGCGGCGTGGTGAGCAACTACCTGTTGCCCAGCCTGACGGCGGCCAGCGCCAGCAATGAGGTCAGCATCAGCGCCGCAACGCTCACGCCCACCATCAGCAACATGGGGGTGACCAAGGTGTACGACGGCACCACCAATGCGCCTGCCAGCTTTGTACCCACCTATACCTTCATCGGCTTAGTGACCGGCGATACGGCCGCGACGCTGACCAAGACCGACGCGGATTACAACTTCAAAGATGTGGCCACGGGCAATTTGGTGACCGTGTCGGGCTTGGGCATAGCTGGGGTAACGGGTAACAACGGCTCACAGGCCACTGACTACGTACTCAGCGCCGCCAGCCAAACAGTGGGGGCCACCATCACGCCTGCGGCGCTGACGGTGCGGGCCAACAATGATGCGGACCTGTTTAGCCAGCAAGACTCCCGCTCGGGTAGCAACTACCAAGGTGTGGGCTACACAGGCTTGGTGGGCGGTGAAACCAGCACGGTGCTGGTTGGAGCGCTGGTGGTGTCGCGTGACAACGTCGGCATCAATGGCGTGGCAGCTTATGCAAACGTGCTAACTCCCTCAGGTCTGACTTCCAGCAACTACGCGATCACATTTGCCAAAGGCAACTACACGGTCGTGGGAGCAAACCAGTTGTTGGTAGCGGTGACCAGCCAAAGCCTGACCTATGGCGCGGCCCCCACCTACACAGTGACTGGCGCAAAGTACCTGGCCAGCGACCTCACGACCATCAGCACCCCCACGGTGACTGCCAACGGCGGCAACAGCTTTACCGTAGACGGCGTTACCTTTACCCTGGCGGCTGCGGGCACCAGCAACAGCACTGCGGGCAAGACGGTGGTGGGCAACTACCAATTGGGCGGCACGGTAACGGCCGGCAGCAGCGCCAACTTCAGCAACACCCTAAATGCCAATGGCGCACTGCAAGTCAACCAGGCCGGGTTGACCGCCAGCGCCAGCGGCGTGAGCAAAACCTACGACGGCAACACCAGCATGACCGGTGTCAGCCTGGGTCTGATGGGCAAGGAAGCGGCAGACGTAGTCACCGTCAGCGGCACGGGTGCCTTCAGCAGCGCCAATGTGAGCCGAATTGGTGGCGTTGTGCAGTCCGATAAGAGCTACACCATCTCCAACCTGGTGCTGGGCGGCACCGATGGGGGTAACTATTTTCTGTCGGGTGGCAGCAGCTTGAGCGGCAGCAATGGGCGCATTGACCCCAAACAGCTGACCGCCACCTGGACGGCGCAAAACAAAACCTACGACGGCACCACCGCCGCTGTGGCCACTGTAGCCAGCGACAGCCGCGTTGCGGGTGACACGCTGACCTACAGCAACACGGCGATGTTCGACACCAAAAACTTTGGGACCGGTAAAACGGTAAGCATCAGCGGCATCACGCTGGGCGGCGCACAGGCCGGCAACTACGACCTGGCAGCCACCACGGGCAGCACCACCGCCAACATTGACAGGGCCAATCTGGTGTTGGCCGCTGTGTCAGACACCAAAACCTACGACGCAGGTGTGGCATCTGGCGGCGTGGTGTCTATCACCGGCAAGGCGGCATCTGACAGCGTGGTGGTAACCCAGCAATTTGCCTCTAAAAACGCCCTGGGCGTTGGCGACAGCACCTTGCAGGTGGTGAGCGGCTACACCATTCGGGACGGTAGCAATGCCGACATGAGCGCCAACTACGCCGTTACCGCCAGTGGCACGGCCAACGGCACCGTCAACAAGGCTGACATCACGGTGTCGGCCAGTGGCGGTATCAGCAAGACCTACGACGGCAACACGACCATGACCGGTGTGGCCTTGGCCATGACCGGCAATTTGGATGGCGCCAACCTGACGGTCAGCGGCACCGGCGCGTTCAGCGATGCCAATGCGGGCATTGGCAACCGCTCTTACACCTTGGGCGGCTTGACACTGAGTGGCTCCGAGGCAGGCAACTATGCGCTGGCAGGCGGCGCGACCACCTTTACCGGGACCAATGGCACGATCAACCAGCGGACGGTCACGCTCACAGCCAGCAAAACCTATGACGGCACCAACGTGCTCGACACGTTTGTGACGCTGGGCAACTTGGTCAGCGGCCAGGCGCTCACCTACACCGGCGCCACGGCCAACAACAAGAACGTGGGCGCGGGCAATTACGTGTCTGCCATCACCCTGGCCGATGGCACAGGCGGTGTGGCCAGCAACTACCAGTTGCCCACGCTCAATGCCGCCAACGCGGCCACCACCATTGGCCAGGCCAGTCTGACGGTAACTGCTGGCACCAGCACCAAGGAATACGACCGCACCACCAGCGCAAGCGGCAGCGCCGTGGTGGCCGCGCTTGCGGGTGCCGGGGCCGGTGATGTGGTGAACGCTGCGGCCACGCAAAGCTACCTGAACGCCAACGCAGGCACCGGCAAAACGGTGCGCGCCTCCGGTCTTACCCTGCAGGATGCCAGCAATGCCGATATGACCGGTAACTACAGCATCAGCTATGTGGATGACAGCACCGGCGTGATTACCGCCAAGGCGGTGACGCTGACGGCGGGCGCCATCAGCAAGATCTACGACGGTTTGACAACCTACAGCGTGCAGGCGGGAGACCTGAGCACGCTGAGCGCTGGTTTGATCGGCGGCGACGCCGTGACGGCAGCCACCTTCAGCTTTAGCGACAAGAACGCAGGCACGGCCAGCAAAACGGTCACGCTGGATGCCGCCACCGTCAGTGATGGCAATGGCGGGGCCAACTACGCGGTGACGTTGGTGGGCAACAGCATCAGCACCATCAACAAGGCCAGCGGCACCGTCACCGTCACCGCCAACAGCGACACTGGCAAGGTCTACAACGGCGCCGCTCAGTCAGTCACCGGCTTCACGGCCTCCGGCCTGGTCAATGGCGAGACGGCTTCAGTGCTCAGCGGCGTGACCGCCGGCGGCAGCGGCACCAACGCCGGCACCTACACCAGCAGCGCTAATGGCAGTGACAGCAACTACAACCTGAGCTTCGTGAACGGCAGCCTGGTGATCGCCAAGGCAGCGCTGACGGCCACTGGCAACAGCGCCACCGGCATCTACACCGGGCTGGCTGAGACGGCAAGCGGCTTCACTGTGTCGGGCCTGCAAGGCAGCGACACGGCGGCCTCGCTGAACACCGTGCTGGCCAGCGGCGCCACGCGCACGAATGTCGGCACGGCGACCAACACCGTCACCGCCGGCATCGAGACCAACTACACGGTGTCCACCATCGACGGCACGCTGACCGTCAACAAGGCCAACGCCACCGTCACCGCCAACAGCGACACCAGCCGTGTCTACAACGGCGCAGTGCAAACGGTCAGCGGCTTCACGGCCACCGGGCTGGTCAACGACGAGACGATCGCCGTGCTGATCGGCGTGACCGCCGGCGCCAGCGCCACCAACGCCGGCAGCCATGCCAGCACCGCCAGCGGCAGCGACAGCAACTACAACCTGAGCTTCGTGAACGGCAGCCTGGTGATCGCCAAAGCGCCGCTGACGATGACGCCGGACGCCCAGACCCGGGTTTACGGCCAAGCCAACCCCGGCTTCACCCAAACCCTCACCGGCTTCGTCAACGGCGAGACCGCCAGCACCGCCGGCATCACCGGCACGGCCAGCGGCAGCAGCGCGGCCACCACCACCACTGCGGTCGGCACCGTCGCGGTCAGCGGCAGCACCGGCAACCTGGCGGCGACCAACTACGACTTCAGTGCCGCCAACGGCACGCTGACCATCACCCCCGCCACGCTGACCGCCATGTTGGTGGGCAGCGCCGTCAAGGCCTACGACAGCGGTACCGGCGCGACGCTGGCACCGTCCAACTACCAGCTCACCGGCTGGGTGCCCGGCGAAGGCGCCAGCCTGACGCAGACGACCGGTCTGTACGCCGACAAGCATGCCGGCAGCAGCAAGGCGGTCAGCGTAATGCTGAGCGGCGCCGACTTCAGCGCCAGCGGCGGCACGCTGCTCTCGAACTACACGCTGCCGACCGCAGCAGCCGGGAACATCGGCCAGATCACGCCGGCCATGGTGTCTGCCGTCACCGGCATCACGGCCGCCAGCAAGATCTATGACGGCAACACGGCGGCATCGCTGGACAGCCTTGCAGCGGCCTTCACCGGCCAGGTGGCCGGCGACGTCCTGACCGTGGCCACGGCCATCGGCAACTTCGCAGACAAGAACGTGGGCACGGGCAAGACCGTCGGCATCACCGGGCTCAGCCTGGGCGGCGCAGACGCCGGCAACTACACGCTGGCCCACACCAGCGCAGCGACCACGGCCGACGTCAGCCGCCTCGCGTCGGTCACCTGGGTGGGTGGTGCCAGCGGCAACTGGTTCGATGCGACCAACTGGGCCGGCGGCGCGGTGCCCGACCTCAGCAACGTGGCCAACGTCGTGATCCCCAGCGGCACCGTGGCGAACTTCGGCAGCACCGTGGTCAGCCCGGCGCAACGCGGCCCGGTGAACATCGACAGCCTGGGCGCGGCCGGCGGCAGCCTGGCGCACAGCGACGGCACGCTGAACGTGGGCAGCGGTGGCATCACGCTGGCGGGCCTGACGCAAAGCGGCGGCACGCTGACCCATGCCGGCCCCACCCTGCTGGGCAGCTACAGCCAGAGCGCAGGCAGCTTCAGCGGCACGGGCAACGCCGACATCGGCGCATTCAGCCAGACCGGCGGCAGCATGGCACTGGTCGGTTCGCTTTCGGTCAGCCAATGCTTCAGCCAGGGCAGCAGCGGTACGCTGAACGTGGGTGGCAGCACCCAGATCAGCAGCGTCAGCGGCCCGGTGCAACTGGGCAACCTGACGAGCGCCGGCCACCTGAGCGTGGTCAGCACGGACGGCCCCATCCTCCAGGCCGCCGACACCGCGCTGACGGCACAGGACAGCAGTGGCTTCAGCGCCGTGCAAGGCGGCGCGCCGGCCGACATCACGCTGGGCAATGCAGACAACAGTTTCCAGGGCCGGGTGTCGCTGTCAGGCGCAGCGGCCACTGTCAACGCAGACGGCCCGCTGACCTTGGGCACGGCCACCACCAGCGGCAACCTGGCCTTGACCAGCAAAGGCCCGCTGAACCTGGGGACCAGCACGGTGGGCGGCGACCTCAGCGCCGATTCTGGCAACGGCGACATCAGCCAAGGCGGTGCGCTGGCGGTAGGCGGCACCAGTGCGCTGAACGCAGGCACCGGCAGCATCACGCTGACCAACCCGGCCAACGACTTCGTCGGCAGCGTGTCGGGCAACGGCAGCAGGGTCAGCCTGGCTGACATGAACACCCTGATCCTGGCCGACCTGACAGCGACCGGCAACCTGACGGCCGCAGCCGGCGGCGCGCTGCAGATCAACGGCCGGGTCCAGGCCGCATCGCTCGACCTGATGGCGTCCGGCGGGATCCTCACCCAGCCGACCACTGGCACCATCATCGTCAGCCAGGGGCTGACCAACCTGAGTGCGGGCACAGACATCAGCCTGCTGGGCCTGGGCAACCGGTTCACCGGCAAAGTGACGGCGCGTGGCAGAAACGTGGTGGTGGCCGGCAGCGCGCTGGAGCCGTTGGTACAGCTGGTCGGCTCGGTGGAGAAGATGTCGTCGCAAGCCGCAGCGGCCGTGGCCACCGGCGGCCCGGGCTCGGCCGGCGGCGCGGTGACCGCGTCTGCCGCGCTGCTGACGCTGCCGTCGCGCCCGATCAACCCGGCGCAGGTCGTGTCAGCCACTGCGCCCGCACCCGCCGCTGCGGCGGCGCCGCCGGCTGCTCAGCCTGCAGCGGCAGATCAGCCGGTGGCCACGGCAGGTGGATCGCCTGGCGCCAGCGTCACCGTGCGGACCGCCAAGATCCCCAGCACCAGCGAGACCGGCGCCGTGACGGTGGTCATCAGCCGCGCGGCCGTGGCGGCTGGCGGGGTGGAGTTCGACCTGCCGCAGGACGTGGTCCAGGCGGTGCGTGACGCGGGCCTGCCGCGCGCGGCGCTGCCGGACGGTCAGGCCCTGCCGGCCTGGCTGAGCTTCGATGCTGCCGCGATGCGCTTCAAGGCCGTGCGCATTCCGGCCGGTGCCTTGCCGCTGAACATCACGGTGGCCGCCGGCAACGTCCGCACCTTGATGACCATCACGACGGAGACGGTGAGCGCGTCGTCGACGCCCTGACCGGCAGATCCAGGACCCCGCGGGTGATGAGAAGGCCGTCGAAGCCGTGACGGACGTGCGCGGCAGTCGGCCGGCCATCGCGTCCACCCAAATGACGCTGGCGGAGAAGCGCTGTCAGATGTTGCTGAAGCACACCCAGGCAGTGACCCAGGCAATCACCCAGACCAAGCTGGACGGCGCCCGCCAGGAAGCGGCGGATTCCCGCAACGCCGCCCGGCGTGGGCAACTGGCGGTGGCGGCATCGGCCAGCGGCGGCCTTGCAAGCCAGGTGCAGCCGGGCGCCGGCGGCATGCGCTGAGTCGATGTCTTGGGACAGGGATTGGCGATCGTCGAGGTCGATCATCCGTCCTCTCCCTTGTTGAAGATCGCCTGCACTTTTTTGACAGCACCAGCAGCGCCGCCGCCTCGGCCAGTGCGCGGCCTTTGCGCAGCAACTCGCGCTCGAGTTCCATGATGCGCGGGCGGTCTGCACGCGTCGCCTGCGGGCTGGCGCGCAGCTCTTCAGGCGCGGCCAGCGCGGAGGTGGCACCCGCGCGCCACTTGGCCAGATGCGCAGGGAGCGCGCCCAGCGAGCGACACCATGCGCTCATGTCGGCCTCGTTCATCGCCGCCGTGGTAACCACAGCCTCCAGCCAGCCGGCCGCAGTCCGTACCCGCCCTCGGACGGGCATGGACCGCGCATCCTCGCGCCAGCGCTCCAAGGTGTCCGTGCCGATCCCAACCTCGCGCGCGACCACGTCGATCGCTGCGCTCTCCGGCGGCAACAACCGCGCCACCGCTCTGTCTTTGAATGTCTGTCCGTACCGAGCCAATGGAGACGACAACAAATCTCACGCCGGGGGCAATGTGACCTGGTGCGCGTGGCCGCGCGTCAGCGATGACAACGCCTACGCGGAGTCGCTGTTTCGCACCGCCAGGTACCGCCCGGAGTTCCCCGCCAAGGGCTTCGCCAATCTCGACGCGGCCCTCGCTTGGGGAGACTACTTTGTAGCTTGGTACAACACCGAACATCGCCACAGCGGCCTCCGCTACGTCAGTCCAGCCCAACGCCGCGCGGGTGACAATGTCGCCACCCTCGCCGCACGCCACAACCTCTTCCTCAAGGCCCGCGACTTGCACCCAGCGCGCTGGTCTGGCGCCACCCGCGACTGGACGCCCGACGGCCCAGTCACGCTCAATCCCGAGCGTGATTCCGACGTCGCAGCCTGCGCGGACGCGTCAACCAGACAGCCCCTGGCTGCATGAATGAGCCGACAACCACCTTGACGCGCGCCGTCATCTCCTTGGGGTTGAAGCCTGGCACCTCCTGGGGCGGTCTTCAGAAGAAGGCCATCGTGCGCACTTCGATGCTTTCACGTCGCAATGCGTCGAGTGGAGTGAGCGGGTCCTCGAAGGCACTGTGACCCATGAAGCGGGCGCGGCCATCGGCCTCGGAGTCGTAGGTCTTGAGCAGCAGGGCCTGGGTCGGCTCCATCTGCGGGAAGTAGAACCAGCGGTGTGCCGGCGAGTAGCGCATCACGTAGATCTCGCCGGTGCGTTCGGCGTACTTCAGGTCCATGCGCAACATGTCCTCGGTGGCGTGGGTGGTGGCGTCGCACATCGCCAGCGGCAGCTCTTCCACCCGCCGGTAGAGCGGCTTCCAGACGTTGTAGAACGCCACCCGTCGCTGCAGCAGTCCATGGGCCTCGTCGGGCACGATGTCGTGCACCCGCTGCGGGCCGGAGGCCACGGTGTAGTCGCTGTGCACCAGAAGCACGGCCGGGCGCTGCGCGGTGGTTTGCGCTTTCAGGTCGGCAGGCAGTCGCTTGCGGACGGTGTGGTCGAAAACCTCGACACGCAGTGCGCCGGTGTGCTGCTTCACGAACTCGACCACCTCGCGGTAGAAGGTGCCCTTGATGGCGTGGTCATCGTCGAACTGGTCGAAACGCGGTGTGAACGGCCGCAGCGCAAAGCCCTCGCGGTCCAGCGAAAAGCTGTCCACGCGCGGCCAGCCGTTATGAATCTCGACCTCATGCGGATCAGTGCCCGGCGGATTGCGCTCGACCGGCTCGGCCGGCTCGTAGAAGTAGTAGTCGGGCGGGATGCCGTTGTCGACGGTGTAGTTCATCGTCGCGCGGACGGAAGTGGGCTGCTGGGTCATGGCGGGCAGGCGCAAACCATGGCTCCAAGCCACGCGTCGCGATGTCTCGTATTGAAGGAAGGGGCCAGAACAGCCGAGCAGCCGCTGCACTCAGGGCAAGGCGGCGGCCCGGCGCTCGTCGTCAAGCCGTCGGGCGGGTAAGGGTGAAGCCCG
>JBBRVT010000179.1:0-8790 GCA_038246615.1 Burkholderiales bacterium | reverse complement strand
TGGCGGCATCAGCGCCGAGATCATCTATGTCGACGGCGGCTTCAGCCACGTCGCCATCAGCAACCCGGCAGGCTGAGCGCCGCGTTCGTTCATTCCGGCGCGCCGGCTTTCAACATCGGCTGGGCCCGCTGGAAAGCGTCGGTCTCTTCGCAGGCAGACATCATGCGGCCGATCGTCGGCGTGCCGCTGGTGGGGACTTGAACACCCGCATCATCGCGATGACGCTGGCCAGGCAGATGTCGGCCATGCCGGGCACGTCGCCATGGCAGAAGCTGCCGGTGTCGGATTCAGCCGCCAGGCACTGTTCCCCCGCCGCCAGCCCGGCGCCGAACCGCTGCCCTTGCCAGGCTCGCCAGGCTCGCCAGGCTGCGTCGTCGTAGCCAGCCGTGCCGGTGGAATGCCGCTTCGACGGAGCTGGATCAAGGCCGGGGTGCGACCTGGCCGCAGTTTGCACACACCGAGAGGCCAAACGGGTCAGCGCCTATCGGAGGCTGAGCCATCGAATGCAACTGGTCGGGACGGCGGGATTCGAATCCCCTACCCACTGAGATGGAAGGCGGCAAGTGCCCGCTGCCCCGTCCAGACGGCTGGCCGGGCCGTCGCAATGCAGCCAGTGCCTGGCAGGCGCGTTGACCAGAACGGGGACGCATCCCAAGCCGGGGAAGCCGAGACCGCGCCCGCACACCGATGCGGGCCTTGTCTGCACTGGGCCATCGCAGCCACGGCAACGCCCGACGCATGCCGATTCCGGAAACCGGCGTCGCGAACTCATCGGGTGATGCGCTCTTGAAGTCTCCGCGTCAGGGCATTCCCCAGTGGCTTGGCGCCGTGGCCCATCTGGCGTGGGCAGGGGGGCAGCCGGCGTCCACAGAAGGACGTAGCGCCGTGGTGCTGGCCGCTTCTCATGGCGTATAGGCCTCTCCATACTGGCCGGCATGGCGTCACACGCAGCCACCCTCGCAGTCCTGCAAGCCTTGAAGTCGCGGCTGGAGCGGCACATGGGCGCGCTGATGGGCAGCCCGGTCACCGTCAACGTGATGAGTTCGTCCACCCTGCTCGCCGCGCCCGCGCCAGCCACCAGTGCACTGGGCGTCTACCTGCACCGCATCAGCATCGACCCGGTGGGCCGCAACCGCTACCTGCCGCCGGCTGAAGGCCAGCGCCGGCCGCGTCCGGAGTTGCCGGTCAACCTGCATCTGCTGCTGATCGCCTGGACCGTCAGCGCCGACATCGAGGTGGCCTACATCACTGCGGCGATGCAGGCCATCGGCAGCACCCTGGTACTGGGCGCCGGCGACATCGGCGCGGCCGACCCGGGCTGGGGCGCCGACGAGGTGGTGCAGGTGCTGCCGGAGGACATGAGTACCGAAGACCTGATGCGCCTGTGGGACAGCCTGCCGGGCGACTACCGGCTGAGCGCGCCCTACCTGGTCAAGACCCTGAGACTGCTGCCGGTCGAGGTGCAGCCCGACGGCCCGCTGGTGCGCACCCTGGTGTTTCCTGCCGCCGTGGGCCAGGGGGATGGTGCATGAGCGCCGGCACGCTGGAAACCACCGTGCTGCATGGCAGCGGCTGGCTGGAGTGGGTCGACGCCAGCGGCGTTCAAGGCCAGGCGCGGCGGCCGGTGCCCGTTGCAGCGCTGCAACTGCGGGTGCTGCGTGGCCCGGCAGACCTGCGCCTGGTGCCGCAGGCCAGCGGACGCGTGGTGTTGTGGCGCAGCCGGCCGGCGGGCTTGCGGCGCAGCCTGCCGGGCAACGCGGCCGCAGCCGACCTGCTGCCACCCGCCGAGGCCTTGTACGTGCTGCAGGGCACAGTGGCCGATGCCATGGGCGTGTTCCTGCCACGGCCCTTCGATCTCGACGCCGGCAACGGCAACGGCCACCGGCTGCGGCTGTACCGCAGCAGCCATGGCACGGCATTCGGGCCTGAAGGCGGGCTGCGTGGCCGCGTGCGCGATGCAGCCGGCGATGCCCTGCCCTGGGCCCTGTTGCAGCTCACCGTGTCGCCGCCACTGGCCACGCCGCTGGTGTATGCCGCGCAGGCCGATGCCGCCGGGGAATTCAGTCTGGCACTGCAGCGCCTGCCCATGCCCGCACCCGGCGCCGCAGGCAGTTTCCCCGCCATGCTGCGCGCCCGCGCCGTGGCGGCCGGCTCCCCGGCAGTCGACCCCGATGCCCAGCCCACGGCCCGCATCCGCACCGGCAGCACCGCACTGCCCCGCTGGCGCAACCAGCTCGACATCGCCATCAGCCCGGGCCGCATCAGTGCGCTGGCCAGCCCCGGCCAGACCAGTCTGGTCTTGCAAGTGTCCTGAGTTCAACCCACCACCGGCACTTTCAAACCGGCGGCCTGAAGGAGAAGCGACGTGCCCGAATATCTTGCACCTGGTGTCTACATCGAGGAAACCAGCTTCCGCAACAAGTCCATCGAAGGCGTGGGCACCAGCGTGGCAGGCCTGGTCGGGCCCACCCGCACCGGGCCGCTGCGTGGCGTGCCCGAGGTGGTGACCAGCTATGCCGACTACGAGCGGGTGTTCGGCGATGCCGAAGACCTGTTGTTCGACACCACCCCGGTGCTCAACCACACGGCGCATGCGGCACGCGCCTTCTTCGACAACGGCGGCAAGCAGCTGTATGTGAAGCGGGTGATCGCCGGGGTCAACGGCACGGCAGCCAACGGCAGCGGCGGCAGCGCCGCGCGCGCCAGCCGCGTAGATGGCGGCAATGTGCTGACCTTCAGCGCACGCTTCCCCGGCAACCAGGGCGAATACTGGCTTGAACTGAACTGGCGCGGCGGCGAGAACCTGCTGCGCAGCGAAACCCTGGCCCCAGGCGCCGCGCGCAACGACACCACCTACCTGCTGCAGGCCAGCGGCGTGGCCGCTGCGGCGGGGGTGGGCCCGCTGGCTGCCGGCCAATACCCGGTGAATGCCAGCGCCATCGTGCGCCTGGCGGGCGCGGTGCTGGAGGTGCAGGCCGAGCGCGCCAGCATCGCATCCACTGCCGGTGTTGGTGATCCGGTGGCCGTGGCCAGTGGCCAGATCACCGGCTTCACCGTGGCCGCGCTGCCGGCCAATGCCCGGCTGACACGGGTGTTTGCGCGCCAGCCGGCATCCGGCCCGCTGAGCGACGGCACCACCGCCGAGCTGAGCCTGGGCAGCGACGCCGTCGACCTCAGCGCCTTCACCCGCGGGGCCCACTGGGGCACGCTGCGCACGCTGCGCGGCACGCTGGACGCAACCGGCGAGACCTTCAGCGTCAGTGCCGACAACCACCTCAACCCCGGCGTGGCCGCGCCGCTCACGCTGCCGCTGTCGGCCCTGGCCGCAGTGGCCGGGGCGGCCGGTGCGGTGGTGGTGCAGCGCAGCTTCGCCATCGACGTGCGCAGCGGCGGCCGCAACGGCGAGGTGGTCTACACCTACGGCAACCTGAGCACCGCGCCCACTGGCGCCAACAGCCTGGCCACGGCACTGCCCGCCACACCCGAGCGCCGGCAGGATGCGCTCAGCTCGCCCGTCCAGTGCACGGTGGGTGCAGGCGCCACCGGCGCCACGGTGCTGGCGGCGCTGCTGTCGCTGTGCGACGGCCCGGCGCTGAACCCGCCCGCCGGCACGCTGGACGAACCCCGCTACCTGATCGCGCTGCAAAACGGCAGCGACGGCATGGTTCCCCAACCGATCGACTACACCGGCGAGACCAATGAGCTGCTGGGCAGCACCGGCCTGGCCGCATTGGAGGATGTGGAGGACATCGCCATCGTGATGGTGCCTGCCGCCGCCGCGCATGCCGCCAGCCACGCCGGTGTGCTGCTGGCCATGCAGGCGCACTGCCGGCGCATGCGCTACAGGGTGGGCCTGGTCGATGCACGCGAGGGCATGAGCGTGGCCCAGGTGCGCGAGATGCGCAATGACTTCGACGACTCGCGCCTGGCCATGTACCACCCCTGGGTGGTGGTGAGCGACCCCACTGGCGGGCGCCGCGAGATCACCCTGCCACCGTCGGGCTTCATCGCCGGTGTGTACGCCCGCACCGATGTCGACCGCGGCGTGCACAAGGCCCCGGCCAACGAGGTGGTCCTGGGGGCGCTGGGCTTCGAGCAGGAGATCAACGCCTTCCAGCAGGAGCTGCTCAACCCCAACGGCATCAACTGCCTGCGCAGCTTTGCCGGGCGCGGCCACCGGGTGTGGGGCGGACGCACGCTGTCCAGCGACCCGGAATGGAAGTACGTGAACGTGCGGCGTTTCTTCCTGTACCTGGAGCGCAGCATCGAGAAAAGCACCCAGTGGGCGGTGTTCGAGCCCAACGGCCAGGGCTTGTGGGCGAATGTGCGCAGCACTGTCGAAGACTTCCTGTTCAACGAATGGCGCGGCGGCCGGCTGCTGGGCAGCACGCCCAAGGAAGCCTACTTCGTGCGCTGCGACCGCAGCACCATGACCCAGAACGACCTGGACAACGGCCGCCTCGTCTGCCTGGTGGGCGTGGCGCCGTTGCGCCCTGCCGAGTTTGTGATCTTCCGCATCGGTCAGAAGACCGCTGACGCTTAAACCGGAGCAGCTAGCCATGGCCACTTTTCGCGAAACCCCTTATTCCGCCTTCAACTTCCAGGTTGAGCTCGAGCCCGGCCAGGGCACCGAGGTGCAGGCCGGCTTCTCCGAGGTGTCGGGCCTGAACGCCGAGGTCACCATTGCCGAGTACCGCGCCGGCAATGCCAGGGTCAACTACGTCAGCAAGATCCCCGGCATCCACAAGTCGGGCGACGTCACCCTCAAGCGTGGCGTGATCGGCGCACAGAACCTCTACCAGTGGCTGCAGGCCCTGCGCGAGGGCAAGCTGGCACAGGCCAAGCGCACCATCACCATCAAGCTGATGAACGAAGACCGCAGCGACGCCGTGCTCAGCTGGAAGCTGGTGGGCGCCATGCCCAGCAAGTGGACCGGCCCCACCCTCACTGCCAAGGGCGGTGGTGATGTGGCGATGGAAGAGCTGGTGCTGTCGGTCGAGATGATCGAGCAGGATTGACCGGTTTTCACCGCCCGCTCATCCAACCTGATACCAACGCGACAACCACCATGCTGCTGGCCGACCGCCGCATCGCGCTGGATGCCCGCCCCGCCCCGGCGCGGCCTGCGCCGCTGGAGGTGGTGATGCTGGGCCATTGCCCACCCGAGGGCCCGGCCCGCTGGGACCGGGTGGCGCGTGACGAGCCCATGCTGGCCGAGATCGCCGCGCTGGGCTTCACCGGCGAGGTGGCACGGCTGCGGGCCTGGCAGCGCGGCACCAGCCTGCCGGCCCCGCAACCCGGCCTGAGCGACGACGAGTTGCGGGCGTTGCAGCACCTGCCCTTGCCGATCCGCTCGCTGGGGCACTATCAGACCCTGTTCCCGCAGGCCTTCAGCGCACCCACCGCGCAAGCCAGCCGCCTGGCCGGCAACACCGCCTGGCTGCCCTGGGCGGTGCAAGACTTCTTCGACGGCAACGAGCCCGGCTACGAGGAGACACGCACGCTGTGGGTGCTGCGGGTACCCGAGTCGGCAGGTGTGGCCGGCTTTCTGCCGCAGGTGCGGCCCGATCTGGCCGCACCGGCCGGCCTGGGCGCCTTCGACCGTGCGCTGGCCGTGCCACGCGCCGGCCTGCTGCTGCTGCCCGATCTCGAACGGCTGCAGGTGCCGGCCCAGTTGCCCGATGTGCCGCGGCTGCGGCTGCCCAACCCCGAGCCGGTGTTCCTGCCGCTGGGCAGCGCAACCGACGATGGCCACCGCGAGCGCCGCCTGGCCACCGAGATGCCCACAGCCGATGTCAGCCCCGACCTGGCCGCCAGCCTGGCGCCGATCGCCCGCACGCTGGCCAGGCGCCGGCCCGACCTGATGTGCCTGATGAGCGTGCCCTTTGCCGTGCAAGCTGCTGGTGAACTGCCCGCCCCGGCAGCGCCCTGGCTGGCCTTGGCGCAACAAGCGGCCGGCCTGGGTGATGCACTGCGCCAGGTGCAATGGCTCTACCCCTATCTGCGTGGCCCGGGCCGGCCGCTGGTGTCGGCCAGCGGCATGGTGGCCGGGCTGCAGGCCCGGGTGGCGCAGCGCTTCGGGCCGTGGCGATCGGCCGCAGCGCGTGCACTGCCCGCAGGCGCCCTGCCCTGGCCGCCAGCCAGTGCCCAGCAGGCGGCCGCCTGGCGCGCAGCAGGCTTGAGCGTTCTGGTGCAGCGCAACGGCCGGGCCATGCTCGATGACGAGGCCTTGCCCGTGCCTGTGCTGCCCAGCGCCGATCTGGCCAACATGCCCCGTGCCCAGCGTGCGCGCGCCGACTGGCGCAGCGCCGAGGTGCAGCGCTTCATGGGCTGGCTGCGGCGCGAGTTGCAGGCCCTGGGGGAGCGCCTGCTGTTCGACGTGGATGCGCAAGACCCGCGGCCCGAACAGGCGCTGCGCCACTTCTTCACCCAGTTGCATGCGGCCGGCGCGCTGCGTGGCGCACGGCCTGAGCAGGCCTTTCGCATCCAGGCGGTGGCCGCTGGCAACAGCGCCGAGAGCACGCTGGCCTTCGAGATCGAACTGGCACCGGCCTTCCCGATCGACCTGATCCGCATCAGCTTCGTGCACGACCGCGCCGACGGCAGGGCACGTGTGGATGCCCGCCTGGATGGAGACACGGGCCATGGCTGACGCCGCCACGGACGACCTGTTCATCGCCTTCCGCTTTCACGTCAAGCTGTTTGCGCAAGACGGTGACGGCCCGGTGCTGTGCCAGGGCGCCTTCAGCGAAGTGAGCGGGCTGGAGGCCACGATGGCGCCAAAGGCCCTGAAGGAAGGCGGCCGCAACTGGGGCGAGGTGCAGCTGGCGGGCCCCACCACCTTTGCGCCGGTGGTGCTCAAGCGTGGCATCACCGCCATCGCCGACCTGTGGAACTGGTTCGACGCCAGCACCCGCGGCGCCGACTACGCGCTGCGCTACAGCGCGGTGATCGAGGTCTTCCGCCCGCAGCAGCCCGACGCACCGGCCCTGGTGTGGCGCTTGGCGCAGGCCCTGCCTACCCGCTTCAAGGGGCCGGATCTGTCAGCCACCGCCAGCCAGGTGGCCATTGAAGAACTGCATCTGGTGCATGAAGGCCTGGTGCTGGAACGGCGCTGAAGCGAGACAAGACCATGGACGCCCCCAAGATCGTTCGCGCCAAGCTGATCCCGATGATCGGAGACCGGCCCGACACCGATGAATCCACCCACATCGACGTGCAGTTCAACCCGTCCACGCTGCGCGTGACGCTGGCCAACACCCTGCGCCCGGCGCGCGGCGGCGGCGCCGGCCAGTATGTCGACCGCAGCGAGAGCAGCCTGGCAGTGGAGCTGGTCTTCGACACCAGCGTGCAGGCCAGCTTTGGCGGCGGCAGCGCCGGCAGCCGGACGGTGGCTGCCAACACCGATGTGCGCAGCCTCACCCGGCGCATTGCCGATGCCTTCATGCAGCCGCAACCCACCCGCAACGGCCAGCCGCAGGCGCCCCGGCGCTGCCGCATCCAGTGGGGCAGCTTCCAGTTCACCGGCATGCTGGCCAGTTATGGCGAGACGCTGGACTTCTTTGCGCCCGAGGGCATTCCGCTGCGCGCCACGCTGGCGCTCAGCTTCAAGGAAGACCGCTACCAGTTCGACCAGACCGACCAGCAGGCCGCCGCGCGCGACCAGCCCACGCTGGGCGCCGGCGGGGCCGGCCAGACCGCTGCCAGCGCCACCCAGGCCGCCGGCGGCAACCCGCTGGACTGGCGCCTGGTGGCCGACTTCAACGGCCTGGAGAACCCACGCTTCACCGCCGAGGCCGGCGTGATGGTGCCGGGCAGTGGCATGGGGGATGGCGCCGGTGCTGGGGCCGGTGCCGGGTCCGGCAGTGGCGCAGGCGCAGTGCGCATGGGTGCCTCGGTCAGCATTGGAGGGCCACGCTGATGCCCGTGATCATCCAGGACATGGACGCGGTGGTGGTCGACGAGCCCGACGCCTCCACCAGCGCCCCCACCACCGACGCCGCTGCGCCCCCAGCCCAGCCTGCGCTGCAAGCCTGGCTGGGCCTGCGCGATCTGGCGGCTGAACGGGAGGCCCGCCTTGCCATCGACTGATCTCGCGGTGGTCAGTGCCCGGCCGCGACTCACGGTGGACGGCCAGGCCACGCCCGCGCTGCAGGGCGCGGTGCAGGCGCTGGCCATCCACCTGCCGGCTGACGGCATGGCCCATGCCGAGCTCACGCTCGCCAACTGGGGTGTGCAGGCCGACGGCGCGCCGGGCTTTGCCTTCAACCACCTGCGCCTGGGCAGCAGGCTGGGCATCCAGTGGGGCGACCAACCAGGAGGTTTCGAGGGCGAGATCACCGCGCTGGAAGAGCGCTACGGCGACGGCCCGCCACGCTTGCTGTTGCTGGCCGAAGACGCCCTGCACCGCCTGGCGCGCCAGCGCGGCAGCCGCAGCTGGGAGGCCATGTCGCTCGACAGCCTGCTGCAACAGGCTGCCGAGGGCGCCGGCCTGCAGGCCGACGTGCAGGTGGACGGCGCGACACGCGACTGGTTGCAGCACAACGAGAGCGCGCTGGCATTCCTGCGCCGGCTGCTGGCCCCGCTGGCCGTGCCGCTGCGCCTGCAGGACGGCAAGCTGTGGGCCCGCCCCGAAGCCGCCGATGCCCGACCGCTGACACTCGACGCCGGTGGCAATGCCAGCCAGGTGCGGCTGATCGCCGATCTGGCGCAGCAACCGCAAGCCACCGTGGCCCAGGGCTTCGACCTGGCCGCTGGCGAGCCGTTGCGGGCCAGCGCCAGCGCACTGCA
>JBBRVT010000178.1:0-8840 GCA_038246615.1 Burkholderiales bacterium | reverse complement strand
GAATACAGCATGTCGCCGCCGGCCAGCTCGTCGGTGATGCGTTCGGCCGGCTGCGCCGCCACCGCGTCTTCATAGCCTGCCCAGCCGGCGCTGGCACCGTCCAGCATCAGCCAGTGCTGCACGCCGGGACAGGCACCATCAGCACCCATCAAGTGGGCCACCGCCTTGGCCATGGCGCGTGAGGCAATGACCGCCTTGGCGCCGCAGTCGTTGACGATGTAGCTGACCTCGGCCTCGGTCAGCCGGGTGCTCATCGCGGTGTAGATCAGCCCGGCGCGCTGCGCGCCCCAGCAGATCTCGAAGTAGCGCGGGTGGTTCTCCAGCATCAGCGCGATGTGGTCGCCCGATTGCAGGCCCAGTGCGCGGAACAACTGCGCCACCTGGTTGGACCTGTCTTCCAGCTGGCGGTAGGTGACAACCTCGCCGGTGTCGGCCATCACCAGGGCGGGTTTGTCGGGGGTGGTGCGGGCATGGTGGAACGGATGCAGCACGGGCAGTCCTCGGTGCGGATGGGGGGTCGGCGCACTCTAGGCGGCCCGCCGACGGTGCGGCTGCACTGCAGGTGACAGCCCGGCGCGGTTGTCAGCCGGCGCCGTCGCGCGGGCGCAGCAGGGTCGACCGGCGCAGCCGCTGCGACAAGTGCAGCGCGATGTTGCGGTGCAGCTGCGCGGCCAGCGCCGGGTGCTCGGCCAGCAGGCTGTCCAGCGCAGCCAGGCTCAGCTGGTGCAGTTCGACCACGCCGTCGGCCAGCGCGGTGCCGCTGCGGCCGGCGCCGTCGAGCATGGCGGTCTCGCCCAGCATCATGCCGACCGAGAAGGTGCCGAAGCGCTGCTGGTCCTGGCCGGGTGCCTGGCCGGCCACCACGGTGATGGCGCCACGGGTCAGCACATACAGCCCGTCGGCAGCGTCGCCCTGGCGGAACAGCAGCTCGCCCGGGGCCAACGTGCGCAGCGGCATGCGGGCGGCCAGCAGCGCGCCTTGCGCCTGGCTCAGGCCCTGGAACAGCAGACTGTGCTGCAGCGGCAGCCGGGGGTCGGCGTCGGCCAGGCCGGCGCCATCGAGCAGGCGGCGCTCGGCAGACTCCACCGCGCGGTCGACATCGGGAAACCAGTCGTCGCGCGGCTGCGCGCGAAAGCAGCCCATCGCCCGCAGACGCAGGCCGTGGCGGTTGCCGGCCGTGGCGCCGGCCAGCAGCAGCTGCACGCCGCCATCGGCCAGCGACAGCGACAGGCGCTGCAGCACCATGGCCCCGGTGGCGTCGACCATGCCCACGCCGCGCAGGTCCAGCACCAGCCAGCGCACATCCGGCGGCAGGGCCTGGGCCTCCTGCGCCAGGCGCTCGGCGCTGCCGAAGAACAGCGCGCCTTCCAGCTCCAGCACCAGGATCTGTGCCCGCGCGGTCTGCAGCCAAGCCTCTTGCGGCGGCGGCCACATGCGGCGCGACGGGTTGGCCGCAGCGGTGTAGCGGGCTTGCACCAGTGAGCGGTTCATGCTGCGCACGAACACGCCCAGCGCCGCCAGGCAGCCAACGGCCACGCCCAGGGCAAAGCCCTGCCAGGCGGTGATGGTGCACACCAGCGCCACGATGGCCAGGCTCTGCCACAGGTCGGCGCTGCGCTCGCCGCTGCGCCACTGGTTCAACAAGTCGCGCGTCCAGTGGTCGGACAGCGACGCCGCCACCGTCAGCATGGTGCCCGCCAGCACGGCCAGCGGCAGCAGCGCCACCAACGGGCCCAGCACCAGCGCCACCAGCAGAAAGGTCAGCGCCCCGGCGACGGCCGCGCGCTGGCCACGGCCGCCGGCCTGCAGCGTGGCCAGCGCGCGGGCCCGCAGCAGCACGCCGGGCAGGCCGTTGAACACGCCCACCACCAGGTTGCTCAAGCCCATGCGCAGCAGCAGGCCGTCGGGCTGCGCGCGCAGGCCCAGCTGGCGCTCCAGCGCCAGGGCGCCCAACACCGATTCCAGCGACCCGATCAGCGCCAGCACCAGGGCCGATGTCAGCACCGCGCCGGCGTGGCGGGCCAGGAAGTCGGCCGTGCCCGGCGCTACCAGTTGCCAGGCCAGCGCCGGCAACGGCAGGCCCTGCGGCAGCAGGCCCACCTGCGGCCCCAGCACCGCCGCCGGCCACAGTGCATGCAGCAGCCCGTACAACGCCAGGCCCAGACCCAGGCCGACCAGCTGCGCCGGCGCGCGCGGCCAGCGCCAGGCCACCGCCCAGGTGGCAGCTGCGGTAGCCAGGCCCAGCGCCAGCGTGGCTGGATGGAAGCCGCCGGTGCCCCAGCCCGTCAGCACCGGCAGCTGCGTCAGCAGGATCAGCAGCGACACGCCGTTCATGAAGCCGGCCAGCACCGGCTGCGGCACGTACTGGGCCAGCCGCCCCAGGCGCAGCAGGGCCAGCCCGATCTGCAGCACACCGGCGATCGAGACTGCCAGCCCGGCGGCCGCCAGCACGTGCGCCAGCGTGGCGGCCTGGTCGGCCCGCCACTGCGGGTCGGCCGTCAGTTGCACCAGCAGCCCGGCATGGATCAGCGCCGTGGCCGAGCTGGGCCCGCTGATCGGCAGACCCTGGCGACCCAGCAGCGCATACACCAGCCCCCCCACCCCGGCGGTGGCCAGTGCGGCGGTGACGCCCAGCGGCGCCAGCGCCAGGCCCAGCGGGGCATAGGCCAGCAGGCCCAGCGTGACCACCACGGCCAGCAGCACCATTGCGCCGGTGGCGCCGGCCAACAGCTCGCTGGCCCAGGGAGCGGCCGCCCGGTTCGGCGACCTTGTCAGAGCAGAGCGCAACGCTTCAGATCCAGTCGGTCCAGGCCAGGCCAGGCCCTGCCGTTGCGTGGCCGGGCAGGCGTGATGCCGATGTCACGCACCACCTTGCCCCGGGTGTCGATCTGGCGCCATGGGAAGGCTTGCGCCAGCGCTGTGCCGGGCAGGGCGAGCAGGCGGCAGCCGGTGGCCGATGGCGGGCCGGGGGAGCGGAACATCGTGGTCTCCGAGCTTGGGCAAAGCCGCGCAGTGTGCGTGGCGCGGCGGGTCTCGTACAGCGGAAACCACGCACAGGGCAATCCCGGGTGTCCGTAGCAACCGCGGGTGGCGGCTGTAGGTGGAGGCTGTCCAGGCAGCTTGGCTCGTCAGCGCCTGCGCAGTGCCTCCCACTGCGCCGGGCTCCACTGCAGCAGGTCTTCGGCGCCGGATGTGCGCAGGTGCGCGCCGCCGTCGATGGCCACCATCTCGCCGTTGATGTAGCCGGCCTGCGGGCTCACCAGATAGGCGGCCAGGTTGGCCAGCTCGTCGGGCTGCCCCACCCGGCCCAGCGGGTTCAGCGGGGCGCGGGCGGCGCTGGCCTGGCGATCGCCGGGGTGCAACTGCTGGTTGCTGCCCTGGGTGGGAAACGGCCCCGGCGCGATGGCCACCAGGCGGACGCCCTGCGGGCCCCATTCCACCGCCAGGCTGCGTGTCATTGCCAGCAGGCCAGACTTGGCCATCGCCGACGGCACGGTGTAGGCGCGGCCGGTGCGCACGCTGGTCGACAGGATGCTCAGCACCACGCCCGGCCGGCCGGCGTCGATCCAGCGCCGGCCCAGGGCCAGGGTGCAGTACAGCGCGCCGTGCAGCGTGGTGGCCAGGATGGCGTCGGCAGCGCGTGCCGACAGCGTCTCGGTGCGGGCGATAAAGGTGGCGGCGGCGTTGTTCACCAGCACGTCGATGGGTGCAGCGGCCCACTGTGCGGCCACCATGGACTCGACCGCAGCGGCGTCGCGCACGTCGCACACGGCGGTGGCCACGTCGGCACCGCCGGCGCGCAGGCCGTCGGCGGTGGCCTGCAGCACATCGGCGCGCCGGCCGCACAGCAGCAGGCTGGCGCCCAGCGCGGCAAAGCGGGCGGCCATCGCCGCGCCCAGGCCGCTGCCGCCGCCGGTGACCAGGATGCGCCGGCCGGCCAGCAGGTCAGGCTGGAACATCGCCGCTCACTCGCCCTTGAAGGCGGGCTCGCGGCGCGCCGCCATCGCCGCGATGCCTTCCTGGAAGTCGGCGGTCTTGAACTGCCAGTTCTGCTGCTCGCTCTCACGCGCAACCGCCAGACGGATCTGTTCGACCAGGCCCTGGCGCAGCGTGTCGCGGGTGCCCTGCACCGCCAGCGGGGCGGACACGGCGATCTCGCGCGCCAGCTTCTGCGCCTCGGCGCGCACCTGGTCCTGCGCCACCAGCACATCGGCCAGGCCCATGGCCAGCGCCTCGGTGCCGTTGACGCGGCGGCCGGTGTAGAACAGCATCGCCGCCTTCTGCACGCCCACCAGCCGCGGCAGCGTCGCCGTCAGGCCGAAGCCCGGGTGGAAGCCCAGGCGGTTGAAGTTGGCCGAGAACTTGGCCTCGGCGCAGGTGACGCGGAAATCAGCCACCAGGGCCACGCCCAGCCCGCCGCCAATGGCCGGGCCCTGCACGGCGGCCACCACCGGCTTGCGGCAGGCGAACATGCGCAGTGCTTCGTCGTAGATCGGGTTCAGCGCGCGCGGGCTGCGCTGCGGCGGCGTGGCCTCGCGGTTGGTGAAGTCAGCGCCGGCGCAGAAGCTGGTGCCCTGCGCCGCCAGCACGATGGCGTGGCAGCGGCGGTCGGCCTCCAGGTCTTCGAATGCGTCGGCCAGCGCGCGGATCAAAGGGATGGTGAAGAAGTTGTGCGGCGGCTTGCACATCTCCACCGTGGCCACATGGCCGTCGAACATGACCTGCACATCCTGGTAGTCGTTGGGCATGGTGAGCGTCTCTTGTCCTGGTTGGTCAGAAGGCCTTGGCGGTGACGCCGGCCCAGAATCCGGCCGACCGCGCGGCGATGGCCGCACGGCCCAGCTCGGCGGCCCATGCGGCGTCGGTGCCGAACTCTTCGCGCCAGGCCCACAGGCGCCGGGTGGCGAAGTGCAGCGCGTGTTCATGGGTGAAGCCGATGGCGCCATGCACCTGGTGCGCAATGCTGGTGCCGCGGGTGGCGGCCTCGCCGGCGCGCACCTTGGCCACGGCGGTGGAGAAGTGCGTGGCGGCGCAGCTGGTCTGATCGCCACCCGGTGCGTCGGCCAGGGCCACCAGCGCGGCCACGCGCGCGGCCGACACGTCGCCGGCCATCAGCGCCAGTTGCTGCTGGATGGCCTGGTACTTGCCGATGGCCTTGCCGAACTGCACCCGCTCGCCGGCGTAGCGCACCGATTGCTCCAGCGCTGACTCCATCGCGCCCACCAGCATCGCGCTGCGCGCTGCCGCGCCCAGCGTCCACACCGGCTGCGCCAGCGGCAGCGGGTTGGGCGCAATCGCCAGCAGCCGGGCCTGGTGCAACACCAGTGTGTCGGATGGCAAGCCGGCATGGTTGGCGTGCGGCTGCACCTGCACGCCCAGTGCACCGGCCAGATCCAGCAGCGCCAGCCGGCCATCGGCCAGCGACACCAGGGCGGCCTGGGCATGGCGCGCCCAGGGCACGGCATGTGCAGTGCCACTCAGCGTGGCCAGGCCGTCGCCGTCGGCCACCTGCAGCTGGTTGCCCTGGCCCTGCTCGATCAGCGTGAGCGGGCCGTCTGGGATGGCGAAGCCGGCCAGCGAGGCCAGTTGCGCGGCCACCATGGTTTCAGCCAGCGGCAGCGGCACTTGCCAGTAGCCCAGGCCGCGCAGCAGCGGGTAGGCCGCACTCCAGCCCTGGCCGAAGCCGCCGGCTGCCTCGCTGGCCAGCAACAGGTGGAAGCCGCTGTCGGCCACCTGGCGCCACAGCGCCGCGTCCCATTCACCCTGCTCGGCGCGCAGCCGGCGGTCTTTGTCGACCTGGGTGGAGAACAGCTTGGCGGCGCTGTCTTCGATCAATGTGTCAGTCATGTCTGCTCCCTGATTGCCTGGTACAGCAGCCGACCCTTCGAGAGGGTCGGGCCTTGCTTGGGGCGGCCCGGCGCGGCGGCCGGTTGCGGTGTTGTCAGGTCGTGGCTCATCGGAGGTCCAACCCTTTGGCAATGATCCCGCGGAGGATCTCGCGCGTACCGCCGCGCAGTGAAAACGACGGCACGGCCAGCGTGGTGTAGCGCATGGCCTGGTCGAGGGTGCTGCCGGGCACTGCGCGGCCGCCGAACAGCGCATGGGCGATGTCGGGCATGGCCTGTTCCACCAGCGCGCCCTGGTCCTTGACCAGGCTGGCGGCCAGCGCCGGGTTGTCACCGCGCGCCAGCATGCTGGCCACGCCCAGGCTCATCTGGCGCATGGTGCCGTAGCTGGCCACGATGCGGCCGATGGCCTCGGCCTGGCGCGGGTCGTCGGCGTCACCGGCGTCCAGCATCTCCAGCAGCAGCTGGCTGCTGCTGAGGTAGCGCTCGGGGCCGCTGCGCTCGATGGCCAGCTCGGCGCCCACCTGGGCCCAGCCGTCGCCCTCGGCGCCGATCAAGTTCTCGGCCGGCACCCACACGTCGTCGAAGGTGACTTCGTTGAAGTCATGCTCGCCCAGCTGGTTGACGATGGGCCGGATGGTCATGCCGGGCGTGGCCATGTCGACCAGGAACTGCGACATGCCGCCGTGGCGGTTCTCGGTCTTGTCGCCGGTGCGGACCAGGCAGATCATGTAGTGCGCCCGGTGCGCGCCCGAGGTCCACAGCTTGCGCCCGTTGATGACCCAGCCGTCGCCCTGGCCGTCCTTGTGGCTGCGCGTGGCGCGGGTGCGGATGGACGCCAGGTCGGAGCCGGAATCAGGCTCGCTCATGCCGATGCAGAAGAACACCTCGCCACGCGCGATGCGCGGCACGATCTTGGGTGCCAGCGTGTGCGGCGCAAAGCGCATCAGTTGCGGGCCGCTCTGCCGCTCGGCCACCCAGTGCGCGCCCACCGGCGCGCCGGCGCAGAGCATTTCTTCGAGCACCACGTAGCGCTCCAGCGCGCTGCGCTCTTGCCCGCCGTAGGCCTTCGGCCAGGTCATGCCCAGCCAGCCGCGCGCGCCCAGCTTGCGGCTGAAGTCGGCGTCGGCGCCCGACCAGCTGCGGCAGCGCCGCGCCGGCGCAATGGCCGGCATCTCGGCAGCCAGGAAGGCACGCACCTCGGCGCGCAGCGCTTCGGCTTCGGGCGGCAAGGCGCCGGGGTTGATCGTCAAGCCCTGCATCGGGTTGTCTCCTGGATGGATTCAGTGGGGGAGTGGGGCAATTCTGGATGGCATTTGTTGGCCGGGCAACAAACATATGGGTTCCGATTCAAACCTGCGGCGCCCCGGGCCGCTGTCGCCACCATGACGCAGGACCCTGCTGCCGACCCGGCCCCCCAGCCGGCACGCGCCGCCACCCGCCGCGGCCCGCTGGCCGGCGTGCGCGTGCTCGATCTCACCGCCGTGGTGCTGGGCCCGCTGGCCACGCAGATCCTCGGCGACTGGGGCGCCGACGTGATCAAGCTCGAACCGCCCGAGGGCGACCTGATGCGTGCCAACGGCGTGTCCACGGTGCGCGGCATGAGCTCGATCTTCCTGGCCATCAACCGCAACAAGCGGTCGCTGGCCATCGACCTGAAGCAGCCGGCCGGGGTGGCGGCCGTCAAACGCCTGTTGCCCACGGTGGACGTGCTGGTGCACAACATGCGCAGCGCCGCCATCGACCGCCTGGGCCTGGGCCATGCCGCGTGTGCTGCGGTCAACCCGAAGCTGCTGTACTGCGTGGCCACCGGCTTCGGCGAAGACGGCCCCGACGCCGGCCAGCCAGCGTTCGACGACGTGATCCAGGCCGCCTGCGGCCTGGCCGGGCTGATCGGCCACGAGAGCGGTGTGCCGGCTTACGTGCCGTCGCTGATCGCCGACAAGACCACCGGCATGGCCCTGGCCAATGCGGTGCTGGCCGCGCTGTACGAGCGCACCCAGAGCGGCCTGGGCCAGTATGTGGAGGTGCCGATGTTCGAGACCATGGTGGCCTTCACCCTGGCCGAGCACCTGGGCGGGCTGACCTTCCTGCCGCCCACCGCACCGGCCGGTTATGCCCGCCTGCTGGCCGGCGGCCGCCAGCCGGCGCCCACGCTGGACGGCAACGTGGCCCTGCTGCCCTACACCGCCGAGCACTGGCGCCGCTTCTTCGCCGAGGCCGGCCGGCCCGACCTGAATGAGAAGTACGCGGTGGACGACCGCCACGCCCGCAATGCGCGGGTGAAGGAGCTGTATGCCGACATGGCGGCCATCACCCGCACGCTGACCACCGACGCGCTGCTGGCGCTGTGCCGCCGGCTCGACATCCCGGCCACCCGCATCCACACCATCGACAGCCTGCCGCAGCACCCGCACCTGCAGGCGGTGGGGCTGTTCCAGCCCCAGCAGCACCCCACCGTGGGGCCGATCCTGGCGGTGCGGCCCACCACCCGCTTCGGCCGCACACCGGCCGAGCTGGCCCTGCATGCGCCCACGCTGGGCGAGCACAGCGCCCAGGTGCTGGCCGAAGCCGGCTTCAGCGCCGACGAGATCAGCACCCTGCAAGCCAACCACACCATCCACACGACGGAGACACACCGATGAAACGCCTCACCCGCTGGCTGCTCGCCACCACCACCACCGCAGCGGCAACGCTGCTGGCCCTGCTGCCCGGCCTGGTGTCGGCACAGGCCTTCCCGAGCAAGCCGATCAAGATCCTGGTGCCCTTCACCGCCGGCAGCGGGGCCGATTCATCCTCGCGCTTCTACGGCGACCAGCTGTCCAAGCTGCTGAACCAGCCGGTGACGGTGGAAAACCGGCCTGGCGGCAGCGGTGTCATCGCGGTGCAGGCGGTGCGCCAGGCGCCGGCCGACGGCCACACCATCCTGATGGGCAGCAACTCGCCGGCGGTGGTCAACGCCATCACCATCAAGAACCTGCCTTACGACCCGTT
>JBBRVT010000177.1:0-8856 GCA_038246615.1 Burkholderiales bacterium | reverse complement strand
GGTGGCCAGATTCACCAAAGGCATGATCAGGTCTTTGACCACCGAATCGATGATCTTGCCAAACGCGCTGCCGATGATCACGCCGACTGCCAGATCCATCACGTTGCCCTTGAGGGCGAACTGTTTGAACTCGCTGGCAAAGCCCATGGGGACTCCTTGTCAATGATTGAAGTGCTGAAAACGGCGCGCTCACAGCGCCCGGCGGCAGTATCGGTGTCGCGGCATTGAAGTCAATCGCACCCCACCCGAGAGGGGCGTGCATGCCGCGTCCGCTAGAATCGCGGGTTGACCCTGAGACCATTTCAGCCCAGCACAGCAACGGGCCGATCACTAGAGGATTCCCATGAGCGACATCCCGACTGACAGCGTCGACCAGAGTCGACGCACCTGGGTGGCGATCACGGCTGGCGCCGGCGCCATCGGCGGCGTGGCGGTGGCCGTGCCTTTCATCAGCACCTTCGCGCCGTCCGAGCGCGCCAAGGCCGCCGGCTCTGCGGTCGAGGCCGACATCAGCGCATTGAAACCTGGCGAGAAGTTGACGCTGGAATGGCGCGGCAAGCCCGTATGGATCGTGCGCCGCACGCCCGAGCAGGTTGCCGGGCTGAAAAAGCTCGACCCGCAACTGGCCGACCCGGACAGCAAGCGCAACGCAGACGCGACCACCCCCATTTACGCCCGCAACACCGGCCGCTCGATCAAGCCAGAGTTCCTGGTGGCAGTGGGCATCTGCCCGCATCTGGGCTGCTCGCCGTCGGACAAGCTCGAGGCTGGCGCCCAGCCTTCGCTGCCCGACGACTGGCCAGGCGGCTTCCTCTGCCCCTGCCATGGCTCCACCTTCGATCTGGCTGGCCGGGTGTACAAGAACAAGCCCTCGCCCGACAACCTCGAGGTGCCGCCCCACATGTTCCTGTCCGACACGCGTCTGTTGATCGGCGAGGACAAGCAAGCCTGAACCCGCAATCCCTGCATTGAGGTCGATACGACATGGCAGATTTCAAGACGGTTCCCGCCGACGCCCCGGTGGGTGTGAAGCTGATGACCTGGGTGGACAACCGGTTCCCGGCCACCAAGCTGTACAAGGAGCATCTCTCCGAGTACTACGCGCCGAAGAACTTCAACATCTGGTACATCTTCGGCGCGTTGTCGCTGCTGGTGCTGGTGATCCAGATCGTCACCGGCATCTTCCTGACGATGCACTACAAACCCGACGCGGCCTTGGCCTTTGCGTCGGTCGAGTACATCATGCGCGACGTGCCCTGGGGCTGGCTGGTTCGCTACATGCATTCCACCGGCGCGTCGATGTTCTTCGTTGTCGTCTACTTGCACATGTGGCGCGGCATGATGTACGGCAGCTACCGCAAGCCGCGTGAACTGGTCTGGCTGTTCGGCTGCGCCATCTTCCTGGCGCTGATGGCCGAAGCCTTCATGGGCTACCTGCTGCCCTGGGGCCAGATGTCGTATTGGGGCGCGCAGGTGATCGTGAACCTGTTCGCCGCTGTGCCCTTCATCGGCCCCGACCTGGCGCTGCTGATCCGCGGCGATTACGTGGTGGGCGACGCCACGCTGAACCGCTTCTTCAGCTTCCATGTCATCGCCGTGCCGCTGGTGCTGCTGGGCCTGGTGGTGGCGCACATCATCGCGCTGCACGAGGTGGGCTCGAACAACCCCGACGGTGTCGAGATCAAGGCCAAGAAAGACGCCAAGGGCATCCCGCTGGACGGCATCCCCTTCCACCCCTACTACACGGTGCACGACATCTTCGCCGTGGGCATGTTCCTGATGGTGTTCTGCGCCATCATCTTCTTCGGCCCCGAGATGGGCGGGTACTTCCTGGAGTACAACAACTTCATCCCGGCCGACCCGTTGAAGACACCAGCGCACATCGCACCGGTGTGGTACTTCACGCCGTATTACTCGATGCTGCGGGCCACCACCGACCCGATGGTCAACGTGCTGTGCGGGCTGATCGCTGTTGCCGGTGTCATCTCGCTGCTGTCGGCCAAGGGCAAGGCCCGCATCGGCTTTGCGGTGGGCGCGATCATCTCCATCGCGCTGCTCAAGGTCTTCGACGCCAAGTTCTGGGGCGTGGTGGTGATGGGCGGTTCGGTCGTGATCCTGTTCTTCCTGCCCTGGCTCGACAACTCGACGGCCAAGTCCCTGCGCTACCGCCCCACCTGGCACAAGGTGCTCTACGGCATGTTCCTGGTGGTCTTTGCGGTGCTGGGCTATCTGGGCATCCAGCCCCCGTCTGATCTCGGCACGCTGGTGTCGCAGGTGGGCACGCTGTTCTACTTCGGCTTCTTCCTGCTGATGCCGTGGTGGAGCACCATCGGCACCTTCAAGCCGGTGCCCGATCGCGTGGTCTTCGTCGCGCATTGAGGCCGGAGCACAAGCACATGCACATGCACATGAAAAGAATTCTTGCGGGCCTGCTGGCCGCCCTGGCCCTTTGCTCCGGCGCGCTGGCTGCCGGCGGTGGCCATCCCTGGGACAAGTTCCCGAAAGAGCGCATGACCGACATGGCCGCGCTGCAGAACGGCGCCAAGCTGTTCGTCAACCACTGCCTGAACTGCCATGCGGCGGCGTACATGCGCTACAACCGTTTGCGCGACATCGGCCTCACCGATGCCCAGATCAAGCAGAACCTGTTGTTTGCCAGTGACAAGGTAGGCGATTTGATGACGGTGTCGCTCAGCGCCAAGGACGCGAAAGACTGGTTCGGTGCCCAGCCGCCCGATCTCACGGTGATCGCCCGCTCGCGCTCCAATGCAAAAATGGGCAGTGGTGCCGACTACATCTACACCTACATGCGCACCTTCTACCGCGACGAATCCCGCGCGATCGGATGGAACAACCTGGTCTATCCCAATGCTGCGATGCCGCATGTGCTGTGGGATCTGCAGGGCGAGCAGCGCGCCATCTTCGCCGACGAGAAAGACCCGCACGACCCGGCCAAGGTGGTGTCCGTCTTCAAGGGCTTCGAGCAAACCCGGCCAGGGTCGCTGAGCAAGGCTGAGTACGACCTGGCGATGGCCGATCTGGTGGCTTATCTGCAATGGATGGGCGAGCCGGCGCAGAATCAGCGTGTGCGCATGGGCGTGTGGGTGCTGCTGTTCCTGGCGGTGTTCACGTTGATAGCCTGGCGCCTGAACGCGTCTTACTGGAAAGACATCAAGTAAGCAGATGTCCCGCAGGACCGGCCGCCAGGCCCGGGCCGCGCGCGCAGTGGCAAGCCCTCGGGCGCCCTGCGCGCATTGTTTTTTGAGCCACTGATTCACTGGGAACCCGCTGCCATGATGGTGCTTTACTCCGGAACCACCTGCCCCTATTCGCACCGTTGCCGCTTCGTGCTTTTCGAGAAGGGCATGGACTTCGAGATCCGCGACGTCGACTTGTTCGCCAAGCCCGAAGACATCGCCTTGATGAACCCGTACAACGAGGTGCCCATCCTGGTGGAGCGCGACCTCATCCTGTACGAGAGCCACATCATCAACGAGTACATCGACGAGCGCTTTCCGCATCCGCAGCTGATGCCGGGCGACCCGGTGGCGCGTGCGCGGGTCCGGCTGTTTCTGTTCAATTTCGAGAAAGAGCTGTTCGCCCACGTCAACCTGCTGGAAGGGCGTGGCATCGCGAAGGCCAACGACAAGCAGCTGGAGAAGGCCCGCGGGCAGATCCGCGAGCGGCTCACCCAGCTGGCACCGATCTTCCTGAAGAACAAGTTCATGCTGGGCGACGACTTCAGCATGCTGGACGTGGCCATCGCCCCGTTGCTGTGGCGCCTGGATTACTACGGCATCGACCTGTCGAAGAACGCCGCGCCGCTGCTGAAGTACGCCGAGCGCATCTTCTCGCGCCCGGCCTACATCGAGGCGCTGACGCCGTCCGAGAAGGTGATGCGCAAGTAAGAGGGCGCTGCATGACCAAACCGCCCGCCCCGGACGAGCAGGGCAGCTCGACCCGCCCTTACCTCATCCGTGCCCTGCACGACTGGTGCACCGACAACGGCTTCACGCCCTACCTGGCGGTGTATGTGTCGGCTGGCGTGCAGGTGCCGATGGAGTACGTGAAGAACAACGAGATCGTGCTCAATGTCGGCTTCGAGGCCACCAGCGGCCTGCAGTTGGGCAACGAGTGCATCGAGTTCAGGGCCCGCTTCGGCGGCGTTTCGCGCGAGATCGTGGTGCCGGTGGACCATGTGGTCGCCATCTATGCCCGCGAGAATGGCCAGGGCATGGCCTTCCCGGTGCCCACCGGGCCAGCGGCAGCCGGTGGCGCTGTGCCCTCCTTGGCCGAGCCGGCCCGGGCCGGCCTGCGCCTGGCGCGCTCGGCCGGCGACCAGGACGTCGTGCCGCTGGTGCCGGCCAGCGCCCCCGCTCCAGCGGCTGCCATCGAGGACCCGCCGCCCGAACCTCCCGCGCCCGGCGGCGCCCGCCCCGCGCTGAAGCGTGTGAAGTAGCCCGATTGGCGGGCCGCCTGCAGATCAGCGCCCATCCTAGAATCGGCTTCAGCCTTGCCGGCTTAGCTCAGTTGGTAGAGCAACCGCCTTGTAAGCGGTAGGTCATCCGTTCGATTCGGATAGCCGGCACCATCCTGGCTTGCGGCATCATTCGGGCCTGCGGCACCGTTTGCGCCTTTGGCAGTATGCGGGCTTTCGGCAGCACCCGGGCTTGCAGCACCGCCCGGCAGCCCGCGCAAAAGCAACTTTGCCGTTTTGCCATCAGGTCCATCTAGGCCAGCATGGCCAGAGGTCAACCTGGGCTCAGCAACTTCACCCGCAACGGCGGGCCAGCCCAGCCCTGGGTGCGCAGATGCGCCTCCAGCGCCGGCAGCATCTGCCGCAATTTGGCTGCCACCGCATTGCTGGATGCCAGCAGCGTCCAGCCGGCCTCGTCGATCGGCCCGGCGCGCACCGATGCGCGCATCGCCAACGGCAGCAGTGGTGTGATCGCAACCAGCCGCTGCTGCGATTCACGCATGCGCCGGGCCAGCAGCGCCAGCGGCTCGCTGCCGGCCAGGGCCTGGGCAATGCCTTGCGTGCTGCTGGGCAGCGGCGCGGTACCAGGGCGGGGCGGGGCGGGGGCCATCGCCCGAGAATACCCCGATGGTAGACTTTGCGGTCACGTCGGGTGGTCTCCAGGCCAGCAATGGCCGGAGACCTCCGCCCGCGTTTCAGGCCGCCGATCCGGCCTCAACCGGGAGGGCACCTGCATCGATCCAGCCGGCTTGCCGGCGCCCCAGACACAACAGCCGGAGTGCTTCGTGCGTGGTTCCGCGGGCCGTCTTGGCGCCGGGCCACCCGGGACACCCGGCGCACAGCCCCTGACGCCGCATGTTTCCCAAGATCCTCACCACGATTTTCGGCAGCCGCAACCAGCGCCTGCTCAAGCAGAACCGCCGCTTGGTCGACAAGATCAATGCGCTGGAGCCGCAGTTCGAGGCGCTTGACGACGCCGCGCTGCGCGCCAAGACCGATGTATTCCGCCAGCGCGTGGCCCAGGGCGCCGCGCTCGACGACCTGCTGCCCGAGGCCTTCGCCGCCGTGCGCGAGGCGGGCAAGCGCAGCCTGAAGATGCGCCATTTCGACGTGCAGCTGATCGGCGGCATGACGCTGCACAGCGGCAAGATCGCCGAGATGCGCACCGGCGAGGGCAAGACCCTGATGGCCACACTGCCGGTCTACCTGAATGCGTTGTCGGGCAAGGGCGTGCATGTGGTCACCGTCAACGACTACCTGGCGCGGCGCGACGCCGAATGGATGGGCCAGCTCTACCGCTTTCTGGGTCTGACGGTGGGTGTCAACGTGCCCGGCATGTCGCGCGAGGAGAAACAGGCCGCCTACGCCGCCGACGTCACCTACGGCACCAACAACGAGTTCGGCTTCGACTACCTGCGCGACAACATGGTCTACGAGCTGGGCGACCGGGTGGCGCGCGGGCTGAACTTCGCCATCGTCGACGAGGTGGACTCGATCCTGATCGACGAGGCGCGCACGCCGTTGATCATCAGCGGCCAGGCCGAAGACCACACCGAGATGTACGTGCGCATCAACACGGTGATCCCGGAGCTGAAGAAGCAGATCGGCGAGGCCGACCTGCGCACCGGCGAAGGCGTGATCGAGCCCGGCGACTTCACGGTCGACGAGAAGAGCCACCAGGTCTTCCTCACCGAAGACGGCCATGAGCATGCCGAGCAGTTGCTGTCCCAGGCCGGCCTGCTGGCCGAAGGCGCCAGCCTGTACGACGCCGCCAACATTTCGCTGATGCACCATGTGTACGCGGCACTGCGGGCCAACCACCTGTACCACCGCGACCAGCACTACGTGGTGCAGAACGACGAGATCATCATCGTCGACGAGTTCACCGGCCGGCTGATGACTGGCCGCCGCTGGAGCGACGGCCTGCACCAGGCGGTGGAAGCCAAGGAAGGCGTGCAGATCCAGAGCGAGAACCAGACGCTGGCCTCGATCACCTTCCAGAACTACTTCCGCATGTACGGCAAGCTCGGCGGCATGACCGGCACGGCCGACACCGAGGCCTATGAATTCCAGGAGATCTACAGCCTTGAAACCGTGGTCATCCCGCCCAACCGGCCCACCGCCCGCAAGGACGAGCTCGACCTGATCTACAAGACCGGCCGCGAAAAGTACAACGCGGTGATCGAGGACATCCGCAACTGCCACCAGCAGGGCCAGCCGGTGCTGGTGGGCACCACGTCGATCGAGAACTCCGAGCTGATCTCGGGCCTGCTGAACCAGGCCAAGCTGCCGCACGCGGTGCTCAACGCCAAGCAGCATGCCAAGGAGGCCGAGATCGTCGCCCAGGCCGGCCGGCCCGGCGTCATCACCATCGCCACCAACATGGCCGGCCGCGGCACCGACATCGTGCTGGGCGGCAGTGTCGAGAGGCAGGTCCAGCTGCTCGAAGCCGATGCGGCGATCGCCGATGCCGACCGCGCGCGCCGCATCCAGCAGCTCAAGGACGAGTGGCAGGGCCTGCATGAACAGGTGAAGACCGCCGGCGGCCTGCGCATCATCGCCACCGAGCGCCATGAGAGCCGCCGCATCGACAACCAGCTGCGCGGCCGCGCCGGCCGCCAGGGCGACCCGGGCCAGAGCCGCTTCTACCTGAGCCTGGAAGACCCGCTGATGCGCATCTTCGCCGGCGACCGGGTGCGCGCCATCATGGACAAGCTGAAGATGCCCGAAGGCGAGGCCATCGAGGCCGGCATCGTCAGCCGCAGCATCGAAGGCGCGCAGCGCAAGGTGGAGGCGCGCAACTTCGACGTCCGCAAGCAGCTGCTGGAATACGACGACGTCAGCAACGACCAGCGCAAGGTGATCTACCAGCAGCGCAACGAGATCCTCGAAAGCACGTCGGTGCTGGCCCAGGTCACCAACCTGCGCAAGAGCGCGATGACCGGCGTGGTGCGCACCTGGGTGCCGGCCGAGAGCGTTGAAGAGCAGTGGGACATCCCGGCACTGGAGCAGGCGCTGGCCGACGAGTGGCAGCTGCCGGTGGCACTGGCCGCCGACATCGAGAAAAGCGAGAGCATCACCGCCGAGGACATCGTCGACAAGGTGGTGGCTGCGGCCGACGAGATCTTCGAGAGCAAGCTGGCGGTGGTCGGCGCGGAGCAGTTCAATCCGTTCATGCGCATGGTGCTGCTGCAGAGCATCGACAGCCACTGGCGTGAGCACCTGGCCGCGCTGGACTACCTGCGCCAGGGCATCCACCTGCGCGGCTATGCCCAGAAGAACCCGAAGCAGGAATACAAGCGCGAGGCCTTCGAGCTGTTCAGCCAGTTGCTGGACGTGGTGAAGCTGGAAGTGACGCGCCTGCTGCTGACGGTGCGCATTCAGAGCCAGGAAGAGGTGGCCAGGGCCGCCGAGGCGATCGAGGCGCAGGCCGGCCAGCTCGGCAATGTCACCTACACCCATCCGAACGAGGACGGCAGCGTCAGCCAGCAGCGTGAGGTGGACACGGCAGTGGCCGAGGTGCCCCGCGTCGGCCGCAACGACCCTTGCCCGTGCGGCAGTGGCAAAAAGTACAAGAATTGCCACGGGCTGCTGGCATGACCATTGCTGTTTCGTGCGCACATCTCCACATCCGGAGATGGGTCGGGGCTTGCCAAAGCCCGTTTCAATCTGATACGCGGGTGACCCCTGGTTAGGGGGTGTCGGTGGGGTGGCGAGTTGTTAGACTCGTGCGCAGCGGTTGGCTCCTTGCATGTCCTGGATCACGGTGGCACAGGACTTGCTCGGTCTGGTTAAGTTTAAATTTTCAAGGAGTGATTTATGAAACTGAAATTTGTCGTTGCAGCAGCCTTGCTGGCTGTCGGTGGGTCTAGTTTTGCTGCCATAACGAGTGAAGATTCGTTCATTGACGGCTCGGCGTTTGTCTACACATTCGGTGCGAACAGGATCATGCCGAACGAGACAATGTTCTCGTTTTCCCTCGACAGCAATGACATGGACTTCACGTCATTTTTTACGCCGGGCGGCCAGTATTTCGTGACTGGTGGAATCAGCGGTACGAAATTCACCATCTCTTCAGTGAAATTGAACAATGTCGCGTGGCCCGCGACTGCTGGAAGTGACATCGACCTTGGCACCAAGATGGTTGGGCCGAATGATGTTTTGACGATCAGCGTGATGGGTACACGGGTCGAAGCTGGGTCGAACTTCAATGGCCAGTTGATGCTGACGCCTGTTCCCGAACCCGAGACCTACGCCATGATGCTGGCCGGTCTGGCTGCCTTGGGCTTCCTGGCCCGCCGTCGGAAAAACGGCTGATAGCTTCCGGGCGCAGCCCGGTTCGGTCCCAAGAAAAGCGGCTTCGGCCGCTTTTTTCTTGC
>JBBRVT010000176.1:0-8891 GCA_038246615.1 Burkholderiales bacterium | reverse complement strand
GGTGACTGGGAACGAATGAACAGTTGCATGCACCGTGCCAGCCCTGTTTGGCCCCGTGGCAGCCGTCTACCCGGCCCTTTTTCACGCTTTGGCGGCCAGGCCCGCCGGGATTGGTCGCTTACAGGGCGTGCCAGGTGACGTTTCTTGTCACCCCCGCCCTATCACGTCAGCTGCATCACCTGGCCCCTGGCCAGGGCCTGCACCTGGTGCCGCGTGTCGAGCGCCGCGATCTCGCCCATCACCGCGGCCATCTCGCCGGGCTTGATGTGGGTGATGTAGACCTGCGCGCCCTGGGCCAGATGCTGCAGCTCGCGGCCCAGCGCGGCCGGGTGCAGGTGGCGGCTGACGGTGGCCAGATGACACTCGTCATTGCTGAAGGCGGTTTCTATCACCAGGCTGCTGATCTTGAGGGACTGCAGCCGTTGCCACAGCGCCGGGTTGGGGCCGGTGTCGCCGGTGAAGACCCAGGCGCTGGCATCTGCACCATCACCCAGCACCGCAAAACCCACCGCCGGCACGGTATGCAGGGCCGGCAGCACCTCGATGCGGCGTGGGCCGAATGGCAGCACGTCGCCGATGTTGAAGGGCTCGAAGGCCAGCATCGGATGTTCGGCTGACGGCAGGCGGGTGAAGTCGGGCCAGATCACGCCATTGAAGAGGTGGGTGCGCAGTGCGTCCAGCGTGGCCGCCAGCGCGCGGACGCGGATAGGCGCGCGGCCTTCGCGGCGGCGCATCACGCTGTCGGCCAGCAGCGGCAGCGCCAGCACATGGTCGAGGTGGGAGTGGCTGAGCACGACATGGTCGATGCGCGCCAGTTCGTCCAGCGTCAGGTCACCGACGCCGGTGCCCGCATCGATGAGCACGTCGTCGTCCAGCAGAAAGGCCGTGGTACGGCAGTCAGAGGAAATGGCGCCTGAACAGCCGAGAACGCGGATGTGCATGGGGCTGGAAGCCGTCGATCCGGCGTGTGCGTTTGGAAACCCAGGCCAGCGCCGTGGGTGGCCCGGCACAGGCGCTGCATGAGTGTCGGATGGTGCCGCCGGCGCCGCTGGGTGACAAGCTGCCGGGGCATGAATTCCGCACACCCGGCCGAGCTGCTGCTGCGGGCGCCCGGGCGAGCGTGAACTCGGTCACGCGCCGCCTGGCGCGACGCTCAACCGTGCACGAACTGCATCTGCGTGCCGGCCAGCTCGATCAGGTCACCGTTGGACAAGGGCGCGGTCTCGGTGATCAGCGGCACGCCGTTGATGCTGGGGCGGTGCGCGCCTTCGACATGGGCCAGCACATAGCCGGTGGGCCGCCGGGTGATGGCGGCCACCTGCACGCCGGGCTTGCCGACGGTGGTGACCACCTTGGTCAGGATGACCGAGCGGCCGGCGGCGGCGCCACTGAGCACCTTGATCGATGCGCTGGCGGGCAGGCCGCCTGCCGGTTGCAGCCCGGCTGGCGCGCCGGGCGCGTGTTGGGGCATGGGGGTGCTGCGGCTGGCGCCAGCGGCGCCGATGCCCGCCGTGGCGGGCCGCATGATCATCGTCTTCTCGTAGTCGCCGCCCTCTTCGACCAGGTACTTGATCTTGTACTTGCCGATCTCCACCGTGTCGTTGTGGGCCAGCATCTGCTTCTTGATGGCCTTGCCGTTGATGTAGGTGCCGTTGGTGCTGTTGAGGTCTTCGATGAAGACGTCGTTGCCCAGCATCTGCAACACGGCGTGCTCACCGCTGACGGCGAGGTTGTCGATCACGATGTCGTTGTAGGGGCGGCGGCCCAAGGTGGTCTTGTCCTTGGTGATTTGCACGTCCTTGATCACCACGCCGTCGAGAGAGACCACCAACTTGCCCATGCTTGCCCTTTTGTCTGTCTGACCACCCCAATTCGGGATGCTTGCTGGCGGCGCGCCGCCGGGTGTGCCAGCGGTCAGCTGCTGCGTCCGAACTTCCACCACGGCCGCGCGGTCTCTGAAGATCCTCCTGCCACGCGTACCAGCACCAGCGCGATATTATCCTTTCCGCCGGCGTCATTGGCTGCGTCGATCAGCGCTTGGCCCGCGTCGGGCAGCGAATCGTTCATCTGCAACAACCTGGCGATCATCGCGTCGTCCAGCATGTCGGACAGACCGTCCGAGCACATCAGGTAAACATCGCCCGGCAAGGTCTCGTGCTGGTGCGTCTCCAGCAGTACCGCGTCCTCGACGCCGACTGCGCGGGTGACCAGGTTCTTGTTGGCCGAGAAGGCCGCTTGTTCGGGGGTGATCAGGCCGGCGTCGATCTGCTCCTGCAGCAGCGAGTGGTCACGCGTGATCTGGCTGAACTGGCCGGCGCGCCAGCGGTAGCAGCGCGAGTCGCCGATATGGCCCAGCCGCATCTGGCCTTCGCGGAAGGCCGCCACCACCAGCGTGGTGCCCATGCCGGCGTACTGCGGGTTGGCATTGGCGGCATTGAAGATGGCGCGGTTGGCGTTGTCGACACAGATGTCCATCGCCCGGCGCACTTCCAGGTCGGTGGCGCGGCCGGCGGCTTCGGTCAGCCAGCGGCCCAGTTCATTGCGGATGAACGAGGTGACCATGCCGCTGGCCACCTCACCGGCGTTGTAGCCGCCCATGCCGTCGGCCAATACCGCGAGCGCATTGGCCTCGTCGACCGCCACCGAGTCTTCGTTGTTGCTGCGGGCGCGGCCGGTATCCACGGCGTGGAAGAACTCGAAGGTCATGCTTGGCTTGGCAACAAGGTCGGGACCGTGGGCGAACAGGGTCATCGATTGTGCCTTGGAAGTCATGGGCCAGCCCGCTGCGCCAGCCCGCTCGTCCTAAAGCGCGGGTGCCCTGGCGGGCGCCAGCAGCCGCGTCATCAGCGCCGCCAGTCCGGCCACTTGGCCAGCCCAGGCCGCCAGGTCGGTCGGCCGGTCTGCGGGATCGCGTGCCAGCAGCGATTCAACCGCCGCCACCACCGGCGCGGGCAGCTCGGGCCGCAGCTTGGCCAGCGAGGCGGGTGCCTCGTTCGCGCTGGCTTGCAGCAGTTCACCCAGCGACGAGGCCTGGTGCGGCCGGCGGCCGGCCAGCAACTCAAACAACAGCACACCCAGGGCATAGGTGTCACTGGCGGCGGTGGCGGTGGCGCCGGCCAGCAGCTCCGGCGCCATGTAGGCGGGGGTGCCCAGGGTCATGCCGGTGCGGGTGAGTTCAGACGAATCGTCGCGCGCCACGCCGAAGTCGGCCAGTTTCACCTCGCCGCTGGCCAGGTTGACCAACACGTTGGCGGGCTTGAGGTCACGGTGGATCACGCCGCGTCCGTGGGCATGGCCCAGCGCCGTGGCCACCCGCGCGCCGATGCGCAACACCAGGTCTTCGGGCAGCAGCAGGTGGCGCTGGGTGTAGCGGCTGAGGTCGACGCCGCGCACACGTTCCATGGCCAGCCAGACTTCGCCATCGCGTATGCCGGCCTCGAAGATCGCCACGATGTCGGGATGCTCCAGGCGGCGCGCCAGTTGCGCCTCGCGCCGCAGCCGATCTACCCACTCCTTGCGCAGGCTGGGGCTGAGCTGGGGCGGCAGGCTGATCTGCTTGACGGCCACCAGGCCGCCGGTGCGCAGGTCAATGGCTTCGCGCACCTGGGACGAGGCACCGTCGCCCAGGCGGGCGCCGAGCCGATAGCGGCCGTTCAGCAACCGGGTGTCTTCGCCATCCGAACCGTCATCGGCGGAGGGGCGATTGAGCGAATACCAAGCCACGAAGCCTCCTGACGCACCTGTCTGAGCAGGGTTGCAGGCACCTTATCACGAGCCGGTCAGGCTCGTCATGCGGGGCGGCCCGGCTTGCCGGACCCCTCTTCCATCAAGCAGCGGTGGCGGTTTGCCTGCGTTTGAGCACGACTCCGACACCCAACACCAGCAGCGCGCCAAACACGCCGGCGGTATAGCGCACCGAGGCGATGGCTTCGCCAGGGCCGGCCGCGGGGATGAAGCCCGCCAGCGCCGGATCACCCACTGCCATGGTGCCGGCGATCCAGCCCAGCAACATGCCGCCGATGGTGATGACCACCGGAAACCGGTCCATCAGCTTGATGACGAACTGGCTGCCCCAGACGATGATGGGGATGCTGACCAGCAGGCCAAACACCACCAACGGCATCTTGTGATCGCCGCCCGCGCTCTCGGCTGCACCGGCGATGGCGATCACGTTGTCCACGCTCATCACCAGGTCGGCGATGATCACCGTGCGCACCGCGGCCCACAGTTTGTCGGAGCTTTGCAATTTGCCGTGATCGTCTTCGTTGTCCGGGGCCAGCAGCTTGACGCCTATCCACAGCAGCAGGATCGCGCCCACCAGCTTGAGGTAGGGAATGGCCAGCAGCGTCAGCGCAAAGAAGATCAGGATGACGCGCAGCACAATCGCGCCGACCGTGCCCCAGATGATGCCTTTGGTGCGCAGCGCCGGCGGCAAACCGCGACAGGCCAGCGCGATGACCACCGCGTTGTCACCGCCCAGCAGGATGTCGATCATGATGATCTGGCCGACGGCAATCCAGAAGTCGGCTTGCATGAACTGTTCCATCGCGGGACCTTTTGTGAAGGGATGGGAGTTTAGGTGGCGCGTCTTGTATTGCCGTTGCGGCTTCTACATAGCGCGCTGAAGCTTCGGCCCATGACAACACAGGCCGCCCGAGGGCGGCCTGTGACGCAGGGCCAGGGCGGTCAGCGCATCAGAGCAGCGCCTTCAGCAAGCGGGCCATCTCGCTGGGGTTGCGGGTGATGGTGAAGCCGCAAGCCTCCATGATCTCGAGCTTGGCGTTGGCCGTGTCGGCGCCGCCGCTGATCAGCGCGCCGGCATGGCCCATGCGCTTGCCCGCCGGTGCGGTGACACCGGCGATGAAACCGACGATCGGCTTCTTCATGTTGGCCTTGCACCAGACCGCGGCTTCTGCTTCGTCGGGGCCGCCGATCTCGCCGATCATGATCACCGCGTCGGTGTCCGGATCGTCATTGAAGGCCTGCATCACGTCGATGTGCTTCAAGCCGTTGATCGGGTCGCCGCCGATGCCCACGGCGGTGCTCTGGCCGAGACCGATCTCGGTGAGTTGGGCCACCGCCTCGTAGGTCAGCGTGCCGCTGCGGCTGACCACGCCGATGCGGCCCTTGCGGTGGATATGCCCCGGCATGATGCCAATCTTGATCTCCTCGGGCGTGATCAGCCCGGGGCAGTTGGGGCCCAGCAGCAGCGTCTTCTTGCCGCCTGCGGCTTCTTTGGCGCGCATCTTGTTGCGGATCTCCAGCATGTCGCGCACGGGGATGCCTTCGGTGATGCAGATCGCCAGGTCCAGGTCGGCTTCCACCGCTTCCCAGATCGCCGCGGCAGCACCGGCCGGTGGCACGTAGATCACGCTGACCGTGGCGCCTGTTTCGGCCTTGGCCTCCTTGACGCTGCCGAAGATCGGGATGTCGCTGAACTTCTCGCCAGCCTTCTTCGGGTTGACGCCGGCGACAAACGCCGCTTTGCCGTTGGCATAGGCCTGGCAGCCCAGGGTGTGGAACTGCCCGGTCTTGCCGGTGATGCCCTGGGTGATGACCTTGGTGTCTTTGTTGATGTAAATCGACATGGTGTGCTCGTTTCAGTGGGCCAGAGGGCCGAAGCGAAGTGGGTTCCCAAGCGGACGCCGTGGAGCCGGCTTTGCCGGGCCACTGGCGTCGCCCCCTTGAGGGGGCTGAGGCCGGACACAAACGGCGTGCCGTTTGTGCCTACCGAAGAGCTGGGCCTCTGGCCCAGCGCGGCCTGCAAGGACGCCGCAGGCGCTGCGGGGGTGGGTCATTTCACGGCCTTGACGATCTTGGTGGCCGCTTCAGCCATGGTGTCTGCGGCGATGATCGGCAGGCCGGATTCGGCCAGGATCTTCTTGCCCAGATCCTCGTTGGTGCCCTTCATGCGCACCACCAGCGGCACGCTCAGGTTTACCGCCTTGCACGCGGCGACCACGCCCTCGGCGATGGTGTCGCACTTCATGATGCCGCCGAAGATGTTGACCAGGATGCCCTTCACGTTCTCGTTCTTCAGCATGATCTTGAAGGCCTCGGTCACCTTCTCGGCCGTGGCGCCGCCGCCGACATCCAGAAAGTTGGCGGGCTCGCCGCCGAACAGCTTGATGGTGTCCATGGTCGCCATCGCCAGGCCGGCGCCGTTGACCAGGCAGCCGATGTTGCCGTCCAGGCTGATGTAGCTGAGGTCGAATTTGCTGGCCTCGACTTCGGCCGGGTCTTCTTCGTCCAGGTCGCGGTAGGCGACGATCTCTGGGTGGCGGAAGAGGGCATTGCTGTCGAAGGTGAACTTCGCGTCCAGCGCCTTGATGGTCTGCGGCTGGCCCTCGGGCGCACCTTCGAGGATCAGCGGGTTGATCTCGGCCAGGCTGGCGTCGGTGGCCATGTAGCAGGCATACAGCTTTTGCAGCACGTCGACGGCTTGCGGCACGGTGGCGGCCGGCACCCCGATGCCGGTGGCCAGCGTGGTCGCCTGCGCGTCGGTGAGGCCGATGAGCGGATCGACGAAGACCTTGAGGATCTTCTCTGGCGTGGCATGGGCCACTTCCTCGATGTCCATGCCGCCTTCTGAACTGGCCATCATCGCGACCTTCTGCGTGGCGCGGTCGGTGAGCGCGGCAACGTAGTACTCCTTGCGAATGTCGGCCCCTTCTTCGACCAGCAGGCGACGCACCTTCTGGCCCTGCGGACCGGTCTGGTGCGTCTTCAGCTGCATGCCGAGGATGGCGCCGGCATGGCTCTCGACCTCGGCCAGCGAGCGCGCCAGCTTGACGCCACCGCCCTTGCCGCGGCCGCCGGCGTGGATCTGCGCCTTCACCACCCAGACGCTGCCGCCCAGCTTTTGCGCCGCCTCCTGTGCTTCATGCACAGTGAAAGCGGCGTAGCCGCGCGGCACGGGCACACCGTGCGCACGAAGCAGTTCCTTGGCCTGGTATTCGTGGATCTTCATCGGGTCTCCTGGGGAATGTGCGGGGCCGGCAGGGTGGCGGCATCGACCGTATCAGACGTGTCGGCGGCATTGGTCGTATCAGAGGGCGGACGGTACCAGCGCGGATAGTGCATCCGCACCGCGTCGCCGTCGCTGCGCAGCGCATGGCAGCGGTCGATCTGGAACGGTTGGCTGGCGCCTTCGGCAGTGCCACGGGTGTCGATGACCTCACCGGCCAGGGCCTGCACGACGGCCGTGGGCAGCACCTGGGCCAGTTCGCTCAGGTGCGTGCAGCCGGCAATGCCGCCGATCCGTTCACGCAGTGCCTGGCGAAAGCCCCGCAGCAGATTCAGGCCGACGAGGCGGGCGTAGACATCGGGGTGGGCGGGCTCGGCGTCTGCGTCTGCGTCTGCGTCGGCTTGCGGCCCGGAGCCGTTGACGCGCTCGCAGAGGCCGCGGTACGGCACGGCACGGCTCTCGCTGCCGGCTTGCAGGATCACCAGCTGTGCGTTGACGACCAGGCGCAACGTCATGTCGTGGATGGGGCTGCCGGCCGGGCGCATGCCTTGCGACGAGCGCGTTTCTCGCGAGCGCACGTCGCTGAGCGTGGCGTCGACGTCCCACAAGCCGTCTTCACGCGCATACACCTGCACGTCCATCTGGCGACGGTGCAATGGCTGGCGCCGGGCACCGGGGGGCGGAAGGCTCATCGTTCGGGTTGCGGGAGGCGGGCAGTGGGCACAAGCGCCTGTGAGAGGCGCTTGGGGAGGGCACTCGGGAGAAGCGCTGGGGAAATGCGCTTGGAGAAAGCGCCTGCTATGGACGCTTGGGAAAAGCGCTTGCGAAAAACATTTGCGAAAGGCGCTGGGCGAAGCGCCCGTGCAGCGCGGCCGCAAATTTAGCATGCTGCTATGCAGCAAGCGCTTACAGCGGCGGTGTCAGTGCCTACTCTTCTGGCAGGCCGCGTACGACGAGACGGATGATCTCGCCCTCGAAGCCCCGCCCGGCCAGAAAGCGCACCTGCCGCGCCTGTTCACGCGGGTCGGCTGCAGAGTTGCCGAACCGCCTTTGCCACAGGGCGCGGGCGCGGTCGAGTTCGCTGCCTCGCATTTGCTGCAGGCTCTGCGCCACCAGTTCGGGCGCCAGTCCCTTGGCCTGCAGCAACTGCTTGAGCCGCCGCGCGCCAGCCCGCGGTGCCTGCGCGGCCAGCACCGATTCGGCGACGCGGACTTCGCTGAGGTAGCCCAACGCCGCCAGTTCGTCGAGCGCCTGCGCGATCTGCGCCGCAGCACTCGTCTCGGGCGTGTCCTGCACATGGCGCGCGAGCTTGCGTTGCAGCTCCAGGCGCGAATGTTCTCGCTGCGCCAGCCAGCGCAATGCGCGGCCCTTCACCGAAAGCGTTGCAAAACCCATGTCGTGCGGCGCGGGCCCGTGGCGGCCGTCGAAGGACTGGAACGGCAGCGACGATGTCGCGCGTGTGCCGTGCGTGTGCCGTGCGTGTGCCGTGCGTGTGCGGTGACCGTGCAGCGGGGGGGGGCCGCGCTCAGCCGCCCGCTGCCTCGGCCTCGAGCGGGCGGATACCCATGTGTTCACGCACCTTGTTTTCGATCTCGCGCGCGATGTCGGGGTTCTCGCGCAGGAACTCGCGCGCGTTGTCCTTGCCCTGGCCGATCTTTTCGCCGTTGTAGGCGTACCAGGCGCCGGACTTGTCGAGCACGCGCGCTTCGACGCCCATGTCGATGATCTCGCCCTCGCGGCTGATGCCTTCGCCGTACAGGATGTCGAACTCGGCCGTCTTGAAGGGCGGGCTGACCTTGTTCTTGACCACCTTGACCTTGGTCTCGCTGCCGATGACCTCTTCGCCCTTCTTGATGTTGCCGGTGCGGCGGATGTCCAGGCGCACGCTGGCGTAGAACTTAAGCGCATTGCCGCCGGTCGTGGT
>JBBRVT010000175.1:0-8934 GCA_038246615.1 Burkholderiales bacterium | reverse complement strand
GTCGGGTCGGGGAAGGCGCTGGGCTCCACGTCGTTGGCTCCACCGACGATCACTGCGCCCGCCGGGGCAGCGATGTTGGTGAGGGTGGCAGGGTTGCGAAAGGTGAAAACGTTACCGTTGAGGATCTGGATGTTGCCGAATGAGCCATTGCTCACGTTCACACGGAACTCGGCGAAAGAAGTGCCAGAGAAGTTGATGAAGTCTGCGTCGGGCTTGCTGACGTAAGTGGCGCTCGTCACTAAAGTGTTGGCGCACACCACCGTCGTGAAGTTGCCGGAGATGAAGCTGGTGGGAACTCCGCTGGCAGCGGTGCACAGGTTGCGGACAGCCAAGGTGAGGTTGCCCTGGATGGCAGAGGCACCAGCGCTGAGTGCAATGCGGCTGTTGAGCGGAGCTGCAAAGGCAGCCCCAGCGGCCAGCGCCATCACTGCGCATGCGATCTTGTTCAGTTGCATATCAATCTCCAAAAAATGGACAGACAAAGAAGCCCCCTCCGGCAGATAGCCAGAACCTGGCGCGATGGCGCCCGATTTCGGTTGGTGGGGGTGTGTAGCGAAGTCCGGAGCGGGCCAAGGCCCGCGTTGCGCCTCAGCGCTGGCGCCGACGCGCGAGGAAGCTCAAACCAGCGATGCCCACAAGCATCAGCGCATACGTGCTGGGCTCGGGGATGGGAGCAGCCATCTGCAATGTGTCGGTCGCGATGTCGAACTGGAACTGCAGCGGCGTGTCATTGAACTTCGCCTCCAGCGATGGGGCGAGACCGACCTGGAAAACAGTCGGATTCAAAGCCGCCGTCAGTTGCTGCACCGTCGAGATCTCGCCGTTGGCCAGAAGGTATCTCCATGGACTGCGTCCGAGAAAGTTGCCACCCAGGGCACCAAACGCTGAGCCCGCCGTGACGACGTTGGCGCCATTGTCGGCAGAGTTCAGCGTGTTCACCGCAGTGAGGAAGTTGGGAGCTGCCGAGTACAGCTGGCTCATGGCCGTCAAGCCCGGGCCTGTGTTGCCATTGGCCACCACGAAGGCCATCTGGGCCTCAGTGGCATTGCCAGTGGCAATCCAGCCGCTGCTGGGGATTGCGCCGCCCGAGACGAAGTCGCCAGCAAACACGCCCCAGGTGAACTCGTTCGCCGAGGTGGGCGTCTTGAACATGGCGTAAGCAGCATTCCAGCTGCCGGCGATTGCCTGGCCGGTGACGGCGTTGGTGGCGAAGTTCCAGCTGATCGGCGTGCCGACCAGCGGACCGCCGCGCACCAGGTCGCTCATGCTCAGGCCCAGGTCAACGATCAGGGTCATTTGATCGATCGGGTTGTGGGCAGCAAACACGACCGAGCTGTTGCCAGTGGTGACGCTGTTCAACGCCGCCTGCGCGCCACCCACTGCCAGCACCGACAGCGCCGCTGCCATTGCCACATTCAAATTCATCTTCATGCTTTCACTCCTGAGAGTTGGTTGTGATTCAGTTCCAGCCCCTGAAGGACCGATGCGCCACTGTAGAAATCTTGTGTGTCACCGTGGTGCGCCCAAGGCGTTGCAGGCATAGTCCATATGGCCCCTTGGGGCTGCTGCCTGCTGCCCACCGGCCAGTCTCGGGTTGCTTTATGACAGCTGCATAGCAGCTTCCTGCAGCGGCATGGTCCGTTCGGGCCATGCAATACGCTGCAACGTGGTCAGCGGCGCCCGGCCATGCGCAGATCGGCTCCCCCCTGAATGAGGAGGTCCATCACTGCGCTCTGGTTGGCAGCGGCGGCCAGGTCCAGCGCGGTCTCGCGCTGTGCATTGAGCAGGTCGGTGGGCACACCGGACTTCAGCAGTGCGGCCACGACGTCCACCTGCCCGGCGGCGCTGGCCAGGTGCAGGGCGGTCTGGCCGGTGGCGCCCAGGCGCGCCGGGTCTGCGCCCGCGCGCAACAGCAGGCGCACCGCGCTGCGCTGGCCGTGGAAGGCTGCGGCACCCAGCGCGGTGAAGCCGCTGTCACTGCGGCGCTCGATGTCGGCACCGCGCTGCAGCAGCGCGCGCAACACCGCATCCTGGCCAGCGGCGGCGGCCAGCACCAGGGCATGGCCGCCAGCCTCGTCGGCGGCATTGGCATGGGCCGACGGCGCGGCGCTGGCGGCCGGCTGCAGCAGTGCCAGCACCTCGCCCCAACGGCCCATGCGTGCCGCAGCCAGCAGGGCCTGGTCCTGCGGCCGAAGCGGCACCGGGCCCAGCCGGTCGGCGGTGCGCAGACGGCGCTCCCACTCCGGCTTCGACACCGGCTCGGCACGCGGCTGCGCAGCCGCGGCCTGGGGCACCAGCGACTGCAGCGCTCGGTCAGCGTCTTCGGCCATGGCCAGGCGCCACGGCGCGGCAAACAGCAGCGCCAGCAACACCAGCGCCGGCCCGGGCCGGCACCGGGATGCCCGGCTGTCAGGGTGCGCGGGCCGCATCGGGTGCAGTCCGAAGGGCCTGCATGTCCAGCTTGTCGCGGTAGCCCTGCATCAGGTTCTCCAGCGCCACGCGCTGCAGTTGCAGAAACGGCTCGTTCTGCGCCACCACCTCGGCCACGGTCTTGCTGGCATAGCGCTGCAGCAGCTCGTTGCCCAGTGTGTGCAGCGCGTCGTTGCTGGCCAGGCAGGCCTGCATGCCCTGGGCCTGGGTGATCTGGCGTGCGCGCAGTTCAGCCAATGACGTCTCGCGCTGGCCCAGACGCCCCTGCGTGTCGGCCAGCGCCTGCCGCTGCTGGGCCAGGCTGCGCTGCACCGCGTCCAGCTCAGTGCGCACGGCGGCCATGTTCACCTGCAGCGCCTGCTGCTCGCTGCGCTGCACCTGCAGTGCCTGCTGTGCGTCGGCGGCGCTGCGCGTCTGGTCGCCCAGGCTGCCGCGCACACGGCGCAGTTCGCCCTGGGCTGCGGCCAGTTGCTGCTGTGCAGCGGTGGTGTCGGCTTGCGCCTGCTGCATGGCCTGTGCCTGGCCGGCCTGCTCGGCCTGCAGCTGCTGCAGTTGCATGCGCACGCGGCGCAGTTGTTCCTGCTCGCGGCTGGGTGCCTGCTGGGCCGATGCCGCGCCCGCCAGCAGCAGGCCTGCCAGACCGGCAACCGCAGCTGGGCGCACACGCCGCGCACAACGTGCAAGGAAGCCAGGCTGGATGGTGTTGTCAGAAGCGCACATGCATGTCCACCTGCAGGTTGTCGAGTGAAAAGCGGTCGGGCGTGGCCAGGCCTGGCCGCACCGTCGGGGATGAGATCGTGCGGCCCGACAGCCAGCGCACGCTGACCACGCTGTCGCGCGCCACGCCGTAGGCCAGGCCCAGTTGCAGGCCGCGCAGGTTGGTGCCACCACCACCCAGGTCGCTGTCGACAAAGGCATCGGGCACTGCGTCGCTGCCCAGCCAGCGGTAACCCAGGCTGACCTGCCAGTCGCCACGTTGGCGCACGTCGGCCGCGCCCACCGTGGTGCGCAGGCCGGCGCCGAACACCCGGGCGTCATCGATCCAGACGCCCTTGGTGTCGCCGATGCGCTGCCGGTCATAGGCCTGGTTGCGCACCAGTTCGCCCGAGACACCGACGAACACCGGCGCAAAGTGCGTGAACTGCGCCGCCACCGTCAGCGCCAACGGCCTGAAGCGGGCGGCCAGGCCCCACATCAGGTCGTCGGCCGCGAAGCCGCCCCCGGCGATCTCCAGCGGGCTGTTGGTCAGGAACAGGGTATTGCCACGCTGGCGCAGACCTGCTTCGTACTCGAACTGGCCGTAACTGCGGCCAGGGCCATCGACGGCGCTGTAGTCGTTGTCGACCTGGCCCTCGAAGTGGCGGAAGTCGTACTGCGCCAGGCCGAACTTCAGCCGCACCTGCGGGCTCCATTCCCACTGCGCGCCCACCTGGAACCCCAGGATCTGCCGGCCCCGGCGCGGCGGTCGGTCTTCACGCACCGGGAACCAGCCCACCGTGGCATAGGGGCGGAAGGTGGCGTTCGATGTGGACGGCAATTGCCAGGAGGCGCTCAGCCCGTCGAAGTTGAGGCTGTCGCTCCAGACCAGGTCGGTGCTGAACCAGGGGTTGGCCATGCGCCCGGCAACCAGCCGCACACCATCGGTCGGTTCCACCTGCAGGTAAGCCCGGTCCAGCAGGAACTGGTAGCGGTTGAAGTTCTGGCCCAGCGTCTGGTTGGTGGACACGCGGTCGGTGGCGCTGCCGGTGGCCAGGCGCAGGCCCACGGTGATGCCGTCGCTCACCTTGGCGTTGACACCCAGCCGGGCGCGCAGGCGCAGGCGTTGGCGGTCGTCCTGGGTGTTGGCCAGCGGCAGGTTGGTGTTGTCGCCGGCGGCCAGATCGGGCGCGCGTGTCAGGCCGCCGGCGGCGGCCAGCAGCAGGTCGAACGGCGCGGGGTTGTCTTTGCCGTAGGCGTCTTGCTGCAGCCGCACGCGCAGATCCCCCTCGATCGCGATCCGGTCCGTCCATTCCGCCGTCGCGTTCGGCACACCCCAGCGCTCGATGCGGGCGCGCGCCACGATTTCCTCGCGCAGCTCATTGCGGATCTGGTCGCGCACCACCTGCGGCACATAGGGCACACGCACGGTGTTGCCGGCCACGGCACCGGCTGCCGCCGGCGCTGCGCCCCAGTTGCCGGGCGGGGTGGCGGCGGCCTCGCCGCGGCGGCGGGCCTCCGCCAGCAGCGCGTCGGCCTTGTCGCGCGGCAACGTGCCGTTCTGCACCAGCAGTTCGATCAGTGCCAGCGTGGTCTGGCGCAGTGTTTCAAGCGATTCACGCTCGGCATTCGGGGCGGTCTGGGCCCAGGCAGCGGGGCCGCAGGCCAGCCACGCGGCCAGCGCCAGTGCGGCACAGGGCCATCGTCGGCGCGGGGTCGGGCGGAGCAACATCGGGGTCATCCCATCATTCGGTTGGTGACAAGCAGGCGCATCGGCAGCGCCATGCGTGCGGGCAGCGGGCTGGCCGCACCCGGAAAGCGGTCCAGCGCGGCGCGCAGGGCGCGGTCGGTGTCGGCGTCACCGCTGCTGCCCACCAGCTCAGCCCGCTGCAGGGCACCGGTCGGCGTCAGCCACAGGTCGACGCGCACCTGGTAGTCGCGCTGCTTCACGTCCCTGTCGCGTGCCAGAAATTCATGCAAGGCCCGGGTGGCTGTATTGGCATAGGTCTGCGCTGCCAGACGGGCCGCCGGGTTCTCGGCCGGCGCTCCGCCGATGCTGGTGCCCTGCCCCAGCTTCTGGTCGACGTAGTCACGGGTGACGGCGCCAGCGGTCAGGCCGCTGCCCGGGCCGTCGCCCGCAGCCTCGTCGGATTTCAGCGCGGCAGCGGCCGGCGCGTCCACCGGCTTGGGCGCCTCCTGCGGCTGCGGCTTGTCGTCTGGCTTCGGCGGCGGCCTGTTTTCGGCTTTGGGCGGTGGAGGCGGCGGCGGCGGCGTGTCGGGCAGCAGCTTGACCATCTGCTGCTTGCGCGGGCGCTGCGGCTCGTCGCTGCAGGCGGCCAGGCCGACGGCCAGGCAGGCGGTCACCAGCAAGGTACAGGCGCTGCGTTGCATGTTCAGAACCCGATGCGTGCCGTGGCCAGGCTCATGCCCAGTTCGGCTTCGTTGCACAGCTCGATCATCGCCACCACCCGGCCGAAGCGGGCCTTGCCGTCACCCTGCACCACCACCGTGCTCTTGGCATTGCGGGCGCGGATGGCCTGCAGTTCCTGCAGCACCAGGTCGTCGGTCTTGGGCACGCCGTCGAGCCGGGCGCTGCCGTCGGGGTCGATGCGCAGCACATGCACCGGGTTGCGTTCGGCGGGCGGGGTGGCCGACGGCTTGGGCAGGCTGATCGACATGCCCTGCACCGACGCGGTGGTCATCAGGATGAACACCACCAGCAGCACGTAGGCCAGGTCGAGCATCGGCGTCACGTTGATCGTGTCGTAGGGTTTGGCATCGTCCTGAACCTGCATGGATCAACTCCCCGGGCCGCTCACGGCGCGCGCTTGGTGACGAAGCCGACTTCGGCGATGTCGAGCTTCTTCAGCGCCTGCAGCACATCCAGCACCTTCTCGTAAGGCGCATCGGCGTCACCCTTGACGACCACCGGCAGATTGGGGTTGGCGGCCTTGTACTGGCCCAGCAGCGACACCAATTGCTCCGGCGTGACCGGAAAGGCGTCCAGGTAGGTGGTGCCGTCGGCGGTGACGGTCACCGCCCGGGTCTGCGGCTTGGCCAGGTTGCTGGTGCTGCGGGTCTCGGGCGACTGCACCCGCACACCTTGCACCGACGCGGTGGTCAGGATGATGAACACCACCAGCAGCACATAGGCCAGGTCCAGCATCGGCGTGACATTGATGTCGTCGTAGAGCTGGTTGTCAGCCTTGATGTCGGCAGACATGGTCAGTGCCCGGCGCTGGCGCCGCCCTGGTTGCTGCCGCCGTGCTCACCGTACTGCTCGGCCACGCGGCTGATGAACTCGTCGATGAAGATCTGCATGTCCGACGAGATGTTCTTGATGCGCGAGGCCAGGTAGTTGTAGCCGAACAGCGCCGGGATGGCCACGGCCAGGCCCGCCACCGTGGCGAGCAAAGCTGCGGCGATGCCGGGGGCGATGGCATTGACGTTCACGTCGCCGGCGGCGGCGATGGCCGCGAAGGTGATCATCACGCCCACCACCGTGCCCAGCAGGCCCAGGAAGGGGCCGCCCGAGATGGCGATGGTGAGCAGCACCATCATCGAGTTCAGGCCCTGGTTCTCGCGCACCAGATCGGCATTGACCGAGGCGACCACCGCATTCAGCGACAAGCCCGACAGCGGCGGAGCCCCTTGCTGGCCGATGCGGCGGTGGTCGAGCTGTTGCACGCCCACCGCATACAGCCGGGCGATCGACGAGCCGGGGAAGGCCTGCGGGGCGCCCACCTGCAGCACGTCGGGCGCGTTGCGGAAGGCCTGCAAAAACTGCACATTGCCGCGGGCGGTACGCAGCACCAAAACGGTCTTGGCGATCATCACCCACACCGCCACGACCAGCATCACACCGCAGATGCCGATCACCACCCAGGCGTCGACGGTGAGGTTCTTGACCAGGATGCCGATGTAGCCGCCCTGGCCGCCTTCGTCTGCAGCGGCTTCGCCCTCGGCCTCCGCCTGGGTGGCCACCAGCTTCGCATCGGCCCCCTGGGCAGCGCGGGTGAAGGCCATCCACTCAGCGCTGCGCTGCACCGTGGCCAGCTGCACTTCGTCGAGCAGGCCGTTGTAGCGCTGGCCCAACTGCAGCGCACCGGCCACCGCCGGCGCAGCCGCAGGCAGGTCGGCCTGCGCGGCCTGCGCGCCGTTGACATACAGCGTGGCCTTGCCGCCGCCCAGCGTGGCGCCCAGGTGCGCCCAGGCGCCGGGCGGGATGCTGCCACCTTCCAGCCGCAAGGCGCCGAGCCGGAGTACCAGCTTGCCCGCATCCAGCGCCAGCACCAGCGGGCCCTGGCTCAGCAAGGTACCGGCCGGCGTCACGGGCTTGGCCCACAGGCCGATGCTGTAGGGCGAGCCGGCAGCGGCCTGCACCCGGTCGCTGGCCGGCAGGCTCAGAACCTGGTTTCCATCGAATCTGGCACTGGCGCCGATCAGGCCATTGCGCTCCAGTGGCACCGCAGCGGCTGCCTGGCTCGTGCCGCCAGCGGCGTCACGCGGCACGCCATCGGGCTCGTCAAAGCGCAGCGTGAGCACCGTGCCTGCATCGACCACCGGGGTGATCGGCTCGGCCGCAGCCTGCGGGTTGCCCGCATACACGTACAGCAGGTTCTTGTCCGTGCCGGGCGCAACGGTGGGCACCTGCACCCACAACACCGCCAGCTCGTTGGCGCCATCGAACCGCTCGACGCTGAACTTCAGCAGTGTCTTGTCGTCACCGCCCAGCACGCGCAGGTCGCTGCCATCCGGCTTGGCGCCGACGAAGTCGAAGTTGCCCGAGTGCAGGCGCACCGGCACGGCCACACCGCTGACCGGCTCGGTCAGCGTGACACCCTGCGGCCCGGTGTTGAGCGTGACGACGGTGCGCTGCTTGAAGGCAGCGTCCCACCAGGCCGATGCCGTCAGCGGCAGCACCGCCAGCACCAGTGCCGCCATGGCAGCCCTGCAGCGCGCACCCGGGGTTCGGGGCAGGGAATGGGCGGGGCGCGCAGGCATGGTCATGGCAGAGACATCGCTACAAACCCAGAACCATAGGTGGACCGCATGACGGCGCTGTGGGCCGGGCGCTGCCGGCATGGGCCGAACGGACTATGCGCGACGCGATACCTGGCGCATGCGCGCGACTTGATGGTATAAATGATTTATATCAATCAGGAGACTGCCATGACCGTATCCCGGACCCCCGACCTCCCCGTCGCCCCACGCGCAGAAGCCGCAGCGCCTGCTGCCGCGCCTGCCGCCGCACCCGATGCTGCGCCGGCGGCCGCTCCGGCGGGTACTGCGGTGAAGAAGTCCCGCCCCAGGGCTGCCGCGCTGCGCCAGGCGCGGCCTGTGCCTGCGTCGACAGCAGCGCTGGGTGCAACCGCCGCCGCCGGGACCGCCAAGGCCGGCAAGGTCGGCAAGGTCGGCAACAACACCAAGGCCGCCAAGACCGCCAAGGTGGCGGCACCGGCCAAGGTCGTTCAGGCCAAGCGGGCAGCCCCGGCGCCAGCATCGGCAAAGCCAGCGAAGCCAGTCAAGGCGCCCAAGCCCGCCAGGGCGGTGGCCATGCCCGCAGCCATGCCCGCAGCCAAGCCCACAGCCAAGCCCACAGCCAAGCCGGCAGCCAAGCCGGCAGCCAAGGTCGGCGCAACGGTGGTTGCCGAAGTTGCCCGCCCGGCCAAGACCAAGGAGAAGTTGGTGCGCGACAGCTTCACCATGCCGCGTTCAGACTTCGCACTGGTCCAGCAACTCAAGGACCGCGCCATGGTGTTCCACCATGCGCCGAAGAAGAGCGAGTTGCTGCGTGCCGGCCTGCAT
>JBBRVT010000174.1:0-8934 GCA_038246615.1 Burkholderiales bacterium | reverse complement strand
GGGCAAGGTCAAGACCGAGCAGGACCTGCCGTCCAAGGTGCTGACCATGCCCTTCGTCAACCCGCAGAACGGGCCGATCATGGTCGAGGGCGCCGAGAAGGGCGACGTGCTGGCGGTCTACATCGAGAGCATGGCGCCACGTGGCCCCAACCCGCGCGGCACCTGCGCGATGATTCCGCAGTTCGGCGCGCTCAGCGGCACCAGCCTCACCGCGCTGCTGGCCGCCGACCTGCCCGAGATCGTGCGCAAGATCGACGTCGACGAAGACGGCGTGTACTGGAGCAAGCGCGTCACCCTGCCCTACCGGCCGCACATCGGCACGCTGAGCTGCAGCCCCGAGATCGACTCGATCAACACCCTGACGCCCGACAACCACGGCGGCAACATGGACCTGCCCGACATGGGCCCGGGCAGCATCACCTATCTGCCGGTGCGCACCGCAGGCGCACGGCTGTTCATCGGCGATGCGCACGCCTGCCAGGGCGACGGCGAGGTGTGCGGCACCGCGGTCGAATACGCCAGCACCACCACCATCTTGGTGGATGTGATCAAGGGCTGGCAGCTGGAATGGCCGCGCCTGGAAACCGAGCACAAGCTGATGTGCATCGGCAGCGCCCGCCCGCTGGAAGACGCCACCCGCATCGCCTACAAGGAACTGGTGCTGTGGATGGAGGCTGAATTCGGCTACGACCGCTGGGACGCCTACATGATGCTGAGCCAGTGCGGCCAGGTGCGGCTGGGCAACTTCGTCGACCCGAAGTACACGGTGGGTGCGGCCATCGACAAGAAATACCTGGCGCCTGCTGCCTGAAGCTGGCACCGCTGCAACGACACCGCATCAACATCGCATCAACACCAAACAAGGACACAGACATGGATCTCGGATTGAAGGGCCTGAAGGCCGTGGTCACCGGCGGCACCAAGGGCATCGGCCGCAGCATCGCCGACACACTGGCGGCAGAGGGCGTGCATGTGGCCTTCTGCGCCCGCAACGCAGACGAAGTGGCCGCCACCGAGGCGGCGCTGAAGGCCAAGGGCGTGCACGCGCTGGGCCAGGTGGTGGACGTGGCCGACGGCCCGGCGCTGGCGGCCTTCGTGGATGCCGCCGCTGCCGCCTTCGGCGGGTTGGACATCGTGGTGGCGAATGTCAGCGCGCTGGCCATCCCCAATGACGAAGCAGGCTGGAAGGCCGGCTTCGACACCGACATGATGGGCACGGTGCGCCTGGTCAATGCGGCCCAGCCGCATCTGGCCAAGAGCGCGCATGCGGCCATCGTCACCATCAGCAGCGTCTCGGGCCGCGAGATCGACTTTGCCGCCGGGCCTTACGGCGCCTTCAAGGCCGCGATCATCCACTACACCCAGGGCCTGGCCTTCCATCTGGCGGGGCAGAAGATCCGCGCCAACAGCGTGTCGCCCGGCAACACCTACTTTGCCGGCGGCGTGTGGGAGAAGATCCAGCACGGCAACCCCGAGCTGTATGCCACCGCCCTGGCCATGAACCCCACCGGCCGCATGGGCACGCCGCAGGAGATGGCCAATGCAGCGGTCTTCCTGGCCAGCCCGGCCGCCAGCTTCATCACCGGCACCAACCTGGTGGTCGACGGTGCGCTGACGCGGGGCGTGCAGTTCTGAGCCTGCCCGACCCGGCTGCTGTGCGCCGGCCCCGCCCACGCACATAGCGGCACAGGCGGCATGTCAGGCGGCCGCCTCGTCTTCATCGACCTCCTGCGCACCGTGCTGACGGTGCTGGTGATCGCCCACCATAGCGCCATCACCTATGGCGGCAGCGGCAGCTGGTTCTACCGTGAGGCGCACGACAGCGGCGCGCCGTTCAGCCTGCTGCTGACGCTGTTCTGCGCTGTCAACCAGGCCTTCTTCACGGGCCTGTTTTTCATGCTGGCCGGCTACTTCACGCCGGCGGCGCTGGCGGCCCAGGGCGGCTGGCGCTTCGCCCAAGGCAAGCTGCTGCGCCTGGGCCTGCCACTGCTGGTCTTCGGCTTCGTGCTGGGGCCGCTGGCGGTGGCCCTGGCCGGCACCCAGCAGGGCCGGCCGCTGCTGCACGGCTGGTGGCAGCTGTTGGCGCAGGGGCGTTTCGTGATCGGGCCGCTGTGGTTTGCCTGGGCGCTGTTGTTGTTCAGCGCCGGTTGGCTGTCATGGGGCCGCTTCAAGCCGGCGCCGGCACCAGCCGCGCCGGCGCCGATGCCGCGCGACCGTGCCTGGCTGCTGGCCGCGCTGGGCGTGGGCGCGGCGGCCCTGGCCATCCGCCAGCTGGTGCCGGTGGGCGAAACCCGCTGGGGCCTGCAATTGGGCTACTTCGCGTCGTACCTGTTCCTGTTCGCGCTGGGTTGCGCCGCCGCGCGCCCATTCCTGGCTGGAGAGCGCGTCGGCCGGGCCCAGGCTCGGCGCTGGGGCCGGGTGGCGCTGTACACCGTGCCGCTGCTGGTGGTCACCAGCGCCACCAGCGCCGCCACCGGCGCACTGGCCGGCAAGCCGGTCGACTTCAACGGCGGCCTGGGGCTGGCAGCGGTGGTCTAAGCCTTCTGGGAGCCGTTCGTCGCCTGGGGTGTGATCGCCCGGCTGCTGGTGGGCCTGCAGGCTGCCGTGCCGACCACCAGCGCGCGCTGGCAGCAGTGGGACCACTGTGCCTACGGCGCCCTCATCCTGCATGCGCCGGTGGTCGTGGGCCTGTCGGTGGCGCTGGCCGGTCGGGCCCTGCCAGCGGCGCTGAAGTTCACGCTGGTGCTGGGCACCGGCATGGCGCTGTCGTTCACGCTGGCCGGCTGGCTGCGGCGGCTGCCGGGGGCCGGGCGGGTGCTGTGAGTGGGGCCGGGCGAGTTGCAGGCTGCGGCAGAGACGGGCCGCCGCAGTTCGCTACCGCACCGACTGCAGCCCCGGCACAGCCCAGCATCGGCTGTGGCTTTCCGTCGCCTGCAGCAACCCGCCGCAGGGCCGGGGCGCCAGCCGCTGCGGCGAAACCGCCGGCCGCACCACGTCCGCAGGCTGACCGACACGGCAACGACATCCAGACGACACCCAGACGACACCCAGACGACAAGGAGACCACACCATGTTCAACAGCACCGGCCATCTCGAGGGTGCCAAGCTCAGCGCCAGCGATGGCGACATCGGCACACTCGTGGACACCTACTTCGACGACCAGGCCTGGGCCATCCGCCACCTGGTGGTGGACACCGGCAACTGGTTGTACGGCCGCAGCGTGCTGATCTCGCCCTATGCAGTGCAGCAGCCGGTGGCCGGCGACACCAGCATCCGCCTGGCGCTGACCCGCCAGCAGATCAAGGACAGCCCCGATGTGGACACCCGCCAGCCGGTGTCGCGCCAGCAGGAACTGGCACTGGCGCGCCACTACGCCTACCCCGCCTACTGGGACGGCGGTGGCCTGTGGGCCCTGGACGCCCTGCCCGACGCGGCGCTGACCGCGACCGCCCCGACCGGGCGGGCTGCCAACCATGCCATGCTGGCAGGTGACCTGCCGGGCGACGATGTGCATCTGCGCAGCAGCGGGCATGTCACCGGCTATGACGTGCAGGCCAGCGACGACAGCATCGGCCCGGTGCAGGACTTCGTCTTCGACGTCCGCAGCTGGGCAATCCGCTACCTGGTGGTGGACACCCAGCGCTGGTGGCCAGGCGGACGTCGGGTGCTGGTGGGCACGCACTGGGTCGATCGCATCGACTGGGCCAGCCGCCAGCTGCACATGCGCCTGACCCTCGCCCAGGTGCGCGCCAGCCCCGGCTTCCAGGACGTCGCATCGATCAGCCGCGACGACGAGATCCGGCTGCACCGCAACTACGAGCGGCCTGGTTATTGGGACTGAAAGGATTGATGGGGGTGAAGGGACCGCCGGGGTTGATGGGACTGTTGGGACTGTTCGGGCACCTGGGGCACCTGGGGCGCTTGCGGCGATTGGGCCGGCTGCGCACTGCCGGTGAACAGCGAGGCCGTGCGCTGCTCATCGGGCGGCGGCAGGTTCAGCGGCAGGCGGCGTGCCAGCACCGCGCCGGCGCGTTGCTGCTTGGCCATCAGCATCGCGCGGTCGGCGCGGTCCAGCAGGGCCTCGGCCGTCAGGCCATCGCTGGGAAACATGGCCACGCCGATGCTGGCCTGCACCGACACCGCCAGCCCGTTCAGCTGGCAGGGCGCGGCCACCGTGGCAACCAGCTTGTGGGCGATGGCCAGCGCATCCACCGGCCGGCGCATCTGCGGCAGCAGGCAGACGAATTCGTCGCCGCCGTGCCGGCTCACCAGGTCGGCGGCGCGCATCGCGTGCATCAGGCGGGCCCCCACCACCTTCAGCAGTGCGTCGCCCACTGCATGGCCCAGCTGGTCGTTCACCGCCTTGAAGCCGTCCAGGTCGATGAACATCAAGCACAGGCCCCAGCCCTGGGCGGCATGCCCGGCCAGCGCGTCCTGCAGCCGCAACTGGAAGCTGCGCCGGTTGGCCAGGCCGGTCAGCGCGTCGCTGCTGGGGTCGCGTCGGGCCTGAAATTCACGCAGCACACTGTCGTCCAGCGCCTGTCGGGCCTGCAGCAGGGCCAGGCGGGTGTCGGCCAGGGCTTCTTCGGCCACCTCACGGGCGCGCTCGCACTGGCGCAGCGCTGTGCCCAGGCGCTCCAACTCCTGCCGGGCCAGCGGGCCGAACTGCGCAGTGCGGATCTCGCCGGGCGTCATCGGCGATGACAAGCGCAGGCTCTCTGGTGCATGGCGGGGTAGTCCTGTGGGTTGCAGCCGAGCAAGGCGCCGGCACTGCGCCCACCGGGGCCACTGTGCGCGACTTGCCTCGGCTGGATGGATCGTGGCACGGCCGCAGGCGGCGCACCGTGCGCCAGCGCACGCGTCGCGCCCGCGCTGGCGCACGGTCGCGTGCCTTGCACCACCACGTCGACGCGTCGGTCGGGCTGCAAGCAGGTGCGCCGCGACGCCGTCGGCAGGCTGGTCTTGCAGTGGCCGCAGGCTGCGGCGATGCACGGGTTGCAGCCACCTTGGCCGGTACCGCCCGGACGGTGCCCGACCCAGCGCGTCATGCATGCGTCTTGGCACCAGACCCGGCAAGACGCCAGGACAAACTCAGCCGCCGCGCAGCCTGAAGCGCTGCAGCTTGCCGGTCTCGGTGCGCGGCAGCGCATCGACGAAAGCCACGGCGCGCGGGTACTTGTAGGGCGCGATGTTCGCTTTGACGAAGTCCTGCAGCGCTTGCACGCAAGCTGCGTCAGCTTCCACGCCGGGCTTCAGCACCACACAGGCCTTGACGATCTGGCCGCGCTCGTCATCGGGCACGCCGATCACCCCGCACTCGGCCACCGCCGGGTGGCGCAGCAGGCAGTCTTCCACCTCGGGCCCGGCGATGTTGTAGCCGGCGCTGATGATCATGTCGTCTGTGCGGCTCTGGAAATGGAAGTAGCCGTCGCCGTCCTGCAGATAGGCGTCGCCGGTGAGGTTCCAGCCGCCTTGCACATACTGCGTCTGGCGTGGGTCGTCCAGGTAGCGGCAGCCGGTCGGGCCCTTCACCGCCAGCCGGCCCACGGTGCCCGGCGGCACCGGCTGCAGGTCGGCATCCACCACGCAGGCGCGGTAGCCGGGGATGGCCAGTCCGGTGGCGCCGGGGCGGGCACTGGCCTCGTCGGCCGAAATGAAGATGTGCAGCAGCTCGGTGGCGCCGATGCCGTCGATCAGCGTGATGCCGGTGCACTGCTGCCACAGCGCGCGCGTGGCCGCCGGCAGCGCCTCGCCGGCCGACACGCACTGGCGCAGTGTGCCGCCCTGCCCCATCGACAGCCCGCGCTCGCGCGCGGGTTCGGCCATCGCGCGGTACGAGGTGGGCGCGGTGAACAGCACGGTCGCGCCGTGGCGGGCGATGGCGTCCAGCAGCTCATGCGGGCCGGCCTTGGGCAGCAGCACCGTGGCCGCGCCCACGCTCAAGGGGAACAGCAGCAGCCCGCCGAGGCCGAAGGTGAAGGCCAGCGGCGGGCTGCCGATGAACAGGTCGTCGGCGCGCGGCCGCAGCACATGCGGCGGAAAGCAGGCGCAGGCGGCCATCACGTCGCGGTGGAAGTGCATGGTGGCCTTGGGCTGGCCGGTCGTGCCGCTGGTGAAGGCCAGCAGGCACACATCGTCGGCGGCGGTGTCGAGCACGGCGAAGACATCGCTCTGTCGCGCAGCGCGGGCCTCCAGGCCGTGTTCGCCGGTCACCCCGAAGTGCCGCACCTCGCGCAGCAACGGCTGCGCAGCGGCGGCCTGCGCCAGTTCGTCGGCCAGGGCGGCGTCGCACAGCGCATGCGTCACCTGCGCCTTGGCGATGATCTGCCCCAGCTCCCTGGCGCGCAGCATCGGCATGGTGCCCACCGCGATGCCGCCCGCCTTGACCACCGCGAACCAGCAGGCGGCAAGCTGTGGGCTGTTGGGCGCGCGCAGCAGCACCCGGTTGCCAGGCACCAGGCCCATGTCGTGCACCAGCACGTTGGCGATGCGGTTGGCCTGGGCTTGCAGCTCGGCATAAGTCCACACCACGCCATCGGCCCCGATCACGCAGCGCCGGGGGCCCCAGCCGCGTGCCACTGCGTCGTCCAGCAATGCTGCCGCGCAGTTCAGCCGCGGCGGGAACTGCAGTTCAGGCAGCTCGAACAGGAACTCGGGCTGGTCGGCCGGCGCCGGCAGCCGGTCCCTGGCAAAGCTGTCGACATGGGCGCTGGGCTGCATGGGGGTGGCTCCTTCAGGCCGGCAGGTCGTCCGGGATGACGGCCGTGGCCTCAATCTCCACCTTGGCGCGGTCTTCGATCAGCGCCACCACCTGCACCGCCGTCATCGCGATGTCGAAGTGGCCGATCAGGTCCTTGAAGGCCTGGCCCACGGCACGGCCGGCAGCCATGTAGTCACGCTTGTCGACCACGTACCAGGTCATGCGCACGATGTGCTGCGGCTGGCCGCCGGCCTGGGCCAGCACCGCGACGATGTGTTGAAGCGCCTGGCGTGCCTGGGCAGCGAAGTCATCGGTCTGGAACTGGCCCTGCGCGTCCCAGCCGATCATGCCGGCGATGAACACCTGGCGGCCGCTGCCGCTGGTGGCGGCCACGCCGTTGGCATAGCCCTTGGGCCGCGGCCAGCCGGCGGGCAACAGTGCTTGGTGCGGTGCGGGCATGTTGTGGCTCCTGCTTCAGTTGCCTTCGAACACCGGTTTCTGCTTGGCCGCGAAGGCATGGTAGGCCCGGTGGAAGTCTTGCGTCAGCATGCACAGCGCCTGGGCCTGCGCCTCGGACTCGATGGCCTGCTCGATGGTCATCGCCCATTCCTGCTGCAGCATGGTCTTGGTGATGCCGTTGGCAAAGGTGGGGCCGGCCGCCAGGTCGGCCGCCAGCGCCTGGGCCTGGGCCAGCACGTCTTCAGGCGCACACAGGCGGTTGAAGAAGCCCCAGCGTTCGGCCTCTTCACCGCCCAGGGGTCGGCCGGTGTACAGCAGCTCGCTGGCCCGGCCTTGGCCGACGATGCGCGGCAGCATGGCGCAGGCGCCCATGTCGCAGCCGGCCAGGCCCACGCGGTTGAACAAGAAGGCCGTCTTGCTGCGCGCCGTGCCCAGCCGCAGGTCACTGGACATGGCCAGGATGGCGCCCGCCCCGGCGCACACGCCGTCGATGGCGGCCACGATGGGCTGCGGGCAGCCGCGCATGTGCTTGACCAGGTCGCCCGTCATGCGGGTGAAGGCCAGCAGCTCGGGCGCCGTCAGCCGGATCAGCGGGCCGATGATCTCGTGCACGTCGCCGCCCGAGCAGAAGTTGCCGCCGGCACCGGTGAGCACCACCGCATGCACGTCGTCGGCCAGGCGCAGGTGGTTGAACAGGTCGCGCAGCTCGGCATAGGCGCTGAAGGTGAGCGGGTTCTTGCGCTCTGGCCGGTGCAGGGTGATGGTGCCCACGCCAGCGGCCACCTGCCACTGGAAGTGCTGCGCCTGCCAGCCCGCCAGCGGCCGCCGGTTGCCGGCCAGCAGGGCCGGGTCCACGCGTGGAATGTCGGTGTCGCTCATGGCTTGTCTCCTGCGATGTCGGGTTGCGGATCTTGTTGAAGGCGGGTGAGGTGCACGCGCAGCACGCCCAGGTGGCCGTGCAGCTGCTGCACCGCCCTGGCATCCAGCCCGGCGAACAGCTCCAGCACCCAGCGCTCATGCTCGGCGGCCATGGCCTTGAAGCCGCTGCGGCCGGGGTCGGTGAGCCGCACGATCCAGCTGCGCCGGTCGGTGGGGCTGCCCACGCGTTCGACCAGGCCTTCACGCTCCAGCTCGTCGGTCAGGCCGGTCACGTTGCCGCCGGTCACCATCAACTGGCGCGACAGGTCCTTCATCTTCAGCCCCTCGGGCTGGCGGTACAGCTGGGCCAGGTAATCGAAACGCGGCAGGCTGATGCCGAAGCGCAGCCGCAGCCGGCGGCGGATTTCGCCCTCGACCTGCGTGGTGCAGGCCAGCAGCCGCAGCCAGAGCTTGAGCGCGGCATGGTCGTCGCCTTCGGCGCGGGTCTCGTGGCCCAGCACGTCGGCCTGCAGCAACTGGGCGCGGCTGGCGTCGGCCTTCATCAGGCGGGCTCCACCTTGGCGGGCGCGGCGGCTGCACGCTCCCGCGCGAAGCCGGCTTGCAGCTGCGATTGGGCCGCGCGGTAGGGCGGCGGCCAGGCCACCGGCGTGTAGCCGATGCGGGCGGCCTCGGTCAGCGTCCAGGCCGGATTGGCCAGGTGCGGGCGGGCGATGGCGCACAGGTCGGCACGGCCGGCGGCAATGATGCTGTTGACATGGTCGGCCTCGCTGATCGCACCGACGGCGATGGTGGCGATGCCGGCCTCTTGCCGGATGCGGTCGGCGAACGGCACCTGGTACATGCGGCCGTAACCGGGCTTCTGAGCGGCACTGACCTGGCCCGACGAGCAGTCGATC
>JBBRVT010000173.1:0-8944 GCA_038246615.1 Burkholderiales bacterium | reverse complement strand
TGGTCAGCGCGAAGGTGCCGGCCGCCGCCAGCAGCACCAGCCAGATCGGCCACAACGTCGACTGGGATCAACGGGGGGCAGCGGTCACGGGTGGTGCATCAGCCATGGCGGCCTCCAGGATCAGGCGACGACAAGAGGTCGACAGCAGACATGATGGCATTGTGCCGGCGACGCTTGCAATTGCAACCAATGACACGCAAGGCGATGCGCGCCCGGCAACGCGCACCGCCACCGGGCGCCGATGGCTGCGCAGACACCGCAGGCTCAAATTCGAAATTGCAAACCGTGGCCACCATGCACCGGCCAGACACCTTCTGGTCCGCGCCGCTGCCGGCTGGGCTGGACGGTGCGCAGACCGTGGTGCCTGCCTTCGGTGCCAGCGGCCTGGCGGCCGACGCGCCGGCACCGGATGAATTGGCCGCCGCCTTTCCCTGGCTGTGGTGCTGGGTTGCTCCATCGCCAACGAGATTGCCGGGCGCCTGGTCCACGACGGCAGCCTGCGCGTGGCGGCGGCCCACTTCGACCACACGCGCCTGGTGCTGGAAGGGCGCACCGAGGAAGGCGTGGAGTCGGTGCTGGAGGCAGCCCCGCCCCGCGCCGGCCATTCGTCGCTGGCCTGCCTGAAGCGCTTCACCGCCAACACGCTGAAGATCGACCAGTCCTTCTTGCGCAGCGTGCCTCACAACCGCGACGACATGGCCATCATCCAGGCCTTGGTGGCCGAGGGCGGGGAGACTGCGGCGCGGCTGCCGGCGTTGCAGCGCCTGGGCTGTGACATGGTGCAAGGCTGCCATCTGCGCGGCAGACGCCGCCCGCGCAGATGGCGGGGCAACTGCCGCGCTCGCTGCCGTCCGCCTCGGCGGCTTGAATCAGGCTCCCACTGGGGCCGGGGCACCGGCTGCAGCCAGCGGCAGCGAGGCCTGCACCCGGGTGCCGGCGCCCGGTGCGGTATCGATGTGCAGCTGCCCGCCTTCGGCCTGCACCCGGTAGCGCATGCCCACCAGGCCATGGTTGCCCAGTGCCAGGCGCGCCGGGTCGAAACCCACGCCGTCGTCGCTGACGCGGATGGCTGCCATGCCGTCCTGCAGTGCCAGCGCCACCGACACCGTCACCTGGCTGGCCCGGGCATGCTTGGCGATGTTGCTCAGCGATTCCTGCACCAGGCGGAAGGCCGTCAGGTCGGCCGCGCGCGACATCGCCACCGGCGTCAGCGTGGTCGTCATGCCCACCTGCAGCCGCTCGGCGAATTCACTGCACAAGATCTCCAGCGCCGGCAGCAGGCCCAGGTTGTCCAGGCTGGATGGGCGCAGGTCCTCGATGATCCTGCGCTTCAGTGCGATGCCGCTGTTGAGCGACTGCACCAGGTGCTCCACCCGCGGCAGAAGAGCAGGGGCAGCCTGCTGCAGGCCGGGCCGCAGGCGCGCCACGTCCAGCTTGGCGGCGGTGAGCAGCGCGCCCAGCTCGTCGTGCAGGTCGCGCGCCAGGCGGGCGCGCTCGTCCTCGCGGGCGGTCTCCAGGTGGCGCGCCAGGCTGATCAGTTCGGCGGTGCGGTGCTGCACTTCCACCTCCAGCCGGTCGCGCTCCAGGCTGATGGCCTGCTGCTGCGCCAGCCGCTGCTGCTGGGCCTGGTGGCGCTGGCGCAGCACCAGGCCCAGCAGCAGCAGGCTGCACAGCGTGACCAGGGCGATGCCCAGGCGGTTGCGCGACAACGAGCTGAACACCAGTTGAAGCCCGGCGGCCACACGGGCGTTCTCGCGCGCCAGCATGCGCTCGGACACGGTGCGGATGCTCGCCATCTCGTCGCGGCCGATGCCGGTGAGCATCAGCTCCTGTGCCGCCGCGCGCCGGCCCAGCTCGAACATGCCCAGCACCTCGTTCATCTCGCTGAGCTTGGTGCCCACATGGCCACCCAGGATGCGCAGGTCGGCGGTGTTGGCAGCAGCATCGGCATCGCCATCGGCATCGCCATCACTATCGTCGCTGCGCTGGCGCTGCAGATCGGCCAGCCGGGCCAGGCCCTGCTCGACATCGGCACGGGCGTCCTGGTAGGGTGCCAGGTACTCGGGCCGGGCGGTGAGCAGGTAGCCGCGCTGGCTGGATTCGGCATCGGCCATGCGGCGCAACACGCGTGCCAGCTCCAGCCGCGACTGGCCCGTCAGCACCAGCTCGCCGAGCTGGCGCGTGGCGCGCTGGTAGCCCAGCTCGTTGACGCCCACCAGCAAGGCGCCCACCAGCACGGCGGCCAGCAGCCCGGCCAGCACCAGCGCACTGCCGCGCAGGCGCCATGCACGGGGGGTGGCACGGTGGGTGGCTTGGCGGCCGGCATGGGGTGCGGCTTGCGGGTCCATCGCCTACACTGACCCGAAACCACCACCACCGGGGCCCACTTGATCCGTGTCGTGATCGTCGATGACCATGCCGTGGTACGTGCCGGTCTGCGCCAGTTCCTGGGCGACCAGGTCGACCTGCGGGTGACCGGCGAGGCCGCCAACGGCCGCGATGCGCTCGATCTGGTGCGCGCCGGCGACCTGGACGTGGTGCTGATGGACATCTCCATGCCCGACCAGAGCGGCGTGGACGCGCTGTCCGCCATCAAGGCACGCCGGCCCGATCTGCCGGTGCTGATCCTCAGCGGCTACCCCGAGGCGCACTACGCCACCACCCTGCTGCGCCAGGGTGCCAGCGGCTACCTCAACAAGGAATGCGACCCGGAGGAGATCGTGCAGGCGATCCGCACCGTGGCGCGCGGCCGCAAATACATCACCCCGGCGGTGGCCGAGTTGCTCGCCGACAACCTGGGCAGCAGCGCCGACAAGCTGCCGCATGAGCTGCTGTCGGAGCGCGAGTTCCAGGTCTTCCTGCGCCTGGCCAAGGGCGAGACCATCGGCCACATGGCCGACAGCATGTCGCTGTCGGTCAAGACAGTGAGCACCTACCGCACCCGCGTGATGGAGAAGATGAAGCTGGCTTCCAACAGCGACCTGACCTACTACGCGCTGAAGAACGGCCTGATCCAGTAACGCTGCGGGCAATCTGCGGGCCATTGGCATGCTAGTGCGCCGGCGCATCGGGCGCCAGCGCGGCGCAGTAGGCCAGCAACTCCTCCAGTTCGGCCGATTTGTCGAACACCCGGTGCGCGCCCAGCTCGGCACAGCGGCGGCGCATATCGGGCGTGGCGTAGTTGGTCAGCACCACCAGGTGCGCCTTGGGCAGCAGCGCAGGTGCCTCGCGCAGCACTTCCAGGCCGGTGCCCGACTTGAGAAAGATGTCGATGATCATCAGGTCGCAGTGCGCGCCGGGGCTCTGCATCCAGTGCAGCGCGGCTGGCGCATCCTCGGCCGTGCCCACCACCCGCATCGGCAGCATCTCTTCCAGCGTGGCGATCAGGTTCTGCCGGATGATGGGGCTGTCCTCCACGATGAAGCAGGACAGGGACGGCGGCAGCGCGGGGTCGGGCAGGAGCGGGACGCGCATTGGGTCTCGGCAGAGAACAGACTGCCCGGGGGCCGCGGCGGCACGCGGAAGTGGTGGCTGGACGTTGGGCACGGCAACCGATTATCGGCAGCCCGGCGCCGCGACGGAAGGCGGCGCGGGGCTGCAATTGATGTGGGCGCTATCCTACAGGCCAGTACCGGATTGACCGCTGCGCGACAGAAGCCGTGCCGCCTTCGCGCCTAGAGTCCAGGCACCACCTGCCGCCAGGTGGCGACCTTCGACCGCCAGGAGCGCCCCATGGCCGACCGAGAAGCCACTGCCGATATCGCAGCCACCGCGAGCCCGACCGACGACAGCCCGGTCGACAGCCCGTTCGACACCGACGCCCTGCGCCGCAGGTACGAGGCCGAGCGGCAGAAGCGCGTGCGTGCCGACGGCAACGCGCAGTACGTCGCCACCACCGGCCACCATGCGCACTACCTGGACGACCCGTATGTGGAGCCCGGCTTCCGCCGCGAACCGATCACCCGCAACATGGATGTGCTGGTGGTGGGCGGCGGCTTCGGCGGCCTGCTGGCAGCGGCCCGGTTGCGGGCGGCGGGTTACGACGATCTGTGCATCATCGAGAAGGCCGGTGACTTCGGCGGCACCTGGTACTGGAACCGCTACCCCGGCGCGGCCTGCGACACCGAGAGCTACATCTACCTGCCGCTGCTGGAGGAGACCGGCTACATGCCGCTGGCCAAGTACGCCCGGGCACCCGAGATCCTGGAACACTCGCGCCGCATCGGCCGGCACTTCGACCTGTACCCTGCGGCGCTATTTCAGACGGTGATCACCGGCATGGACTGGGACGAGGCGGCGGCGCGTTGGCGCGTGCGCACCGATCGGGGCGACACGCTGGCCGCACGCTTCGTGGTGCTGGCCGGCGGGCCGCTGAACCTGCCCAAGCTGCCGGGCATCCCGGGGCTCGACACGTTCCAGGGCCACAGCTTCCACACCAGCCGCTGGGACTATGCCTACACCGGCGGCAGTTCCATGGGCGGCCTCGTCGGCCTGGCCGACAAGCGGGTGGGCATCATCGGCACCGGCGCCACCGCAGTGCAGTGCGTGCCGCACCTGGGCGCGGGCGCGAAGGAGCTGTTCGTGTTCCAGCGCACGCCCTCGTCGGTGGACGTGCGCAATGACCGCCCGACCGACCCGGCCTGGGCGCAGGGCCTGCGGCCCGGCTGGCAGCGCGAGCGCATGCACAACTTCACCACGGTGATCTCCGGTGGCCGCTTCGAGGTCGACCTGGTCAACGACGGCTGGACCGACCTGATCAACAACATCGCGCTGGCTGCCCACCGCCAGGCCCAGGCCGGCGCTGCGGTGACCGACCCCAACGCCTTGGTGCAGCGCGCCGACGACCTGAAGATGCAGCGCGTGCGCGCCCGGGTGGATGCGGTGGTGCGCAACCCCGCCACCGCCGAGGCGCTGAAGCCCTGGTACAACCAGTTCTGCAAGCGGCCCTGCTTCCACGACCAGTACCTCGACACCTTCAACCGGCCCAACGTGCACCTGGTGGACACGCAGGGCCAGGGCGTGGAACGCATCACCGAGCGCGGCCTGGTGGTGGCCGGCCGGGAATACCCGCTGGATTGCCTGATCTTCGGCACCGGCTTCGAGGTGGGCACCGACTTCACCCGCCGCCTGGGCTTCGAAGTCACCGGCCGCGGCGGCCTGACGCTGACGCAGAAGTGGAAGGACGGCGCCAGCACCTTCCACGGCCTGTTCACCCGCGGCTTTCCCAACCTGTTCGTGATGACCACGCAGCAGTCGGGCCAGAGCGCCAACTTCCAGCACATGCTCGACGAGCAGAGCCGCCACATCGGCCACATCCTGGGCGAGGTGAAGGCGCGCGGTGCGCGCACCCTGGAGTGCAGCGCCGAGGCCGAGGCGCAGTGGGTGGACACCATCGTCAGGCTGGCGCGCACCCGGCATGATTTTCTGGCCGCGTGCACGCCGGGTTATTACAACAACGAGGGCAACCCCGACGCCCGCACCGAGCGCAACAACCAGTTCTGGCGCGGGCCGATGGTGTTCATCCGCCTGCTCGACGAATGGCGCCGCACCGGCACCCTGCCCGGCCTGGAGCTGACGCCGCAGCCGGCCACCGCGCCCTGAGAGGGTGAGCCCGCATGGACCCGCGCTTCATCAGCATCCCCAGCAACGGCATCACGCTGCGCGCGGCGGTGCAGGGCAGTGGGCCGCTGGTGCTGCTGGTGCATGGCTTCCCCGAGGGCTGGTACAGCTGGCGCCACCAGCTGGGGCCGATCGCTGCGGCCGGCTTCACCGCCTGCGCCATCGACGTTCGGGGCTACGGCGGCTCGAGCAAGCCGCCGGCAGTGGCCGACTACAGCCTGGCCCGGATCACCGCCGACGTGGCGGGTGCCGTCGAACATCTGCAGCCCGGCGCGCCGGCGATCCTGGTGGGCCACGACTGGGGCGCACCCATCGTCTGGAACACCGCCCTTTCCCGGCCCGACCGGGTGCGCGCGGTGGCCGGCCTGTCGGTGCCCTGGACCGGCATCCCGAAGGCGCCCTTCCTCGACGCCATCCATGCCGCCTTCACTGCCAAGGGCCGCTTCTTCTACCAGCTGTATTTCCAGGATGAGGGCGTGGCCGAGGCCGAGCTGCAAGCCGATGTGCGCACCAGCCTGCGCAAGTTCGTCTACGCCATCAGCGGTGACGCGCCCGACGGCACCTGGCCAAAGAACAAGCCGCATGGCGCCAAGCTGCTCGACGGCCTGCCCGACCCGCAGCCCTTCCCGGCCTGGTGGACGCAGGCCGATGAAGACCACTTCGCCGCCGAGTTCAGCGCCTCGGGCTTTCGCGGGCCGCTGAACCGCTACCGCAACCACACGGCCGACTTCGCCTGGCAGCAGCAGTTCATCGGCCGGCAGATCACCCAGCCGTCGCTGTTCATCGGCGGCACGCGCGACCTGGCGCTGAAGATGCTGCCGGGCGTCCACCCGGTGGACCTGATGGCACCGCACCTGCCCGGCCTGCGCGGTGCCCACCTGCTGCCGGGCATCGGCCACTGGACGCAGCAGGAGGCGCCCGATGCCGTCAACGCCCTGCTGCTGCCCTGGCTGCAGGGCCTGTGACCAAAACCGAAAGGCCCCGATGAGCGACTTCAACACCCTGCTGTACGAGCACCCCGCGCCCGGCGTGGCCCGCATCGTGATGAACCGCCCGGCTGCGCGCAACGCGCAGAACCTGGAGATGGGCTACGAGCTGAACGCCGCCTTCGACCGCGCGGTCGCCGACGACGCCGTCAAGGTCATCGTGCTGGCGGCGGCCGACCCGCATTTCTCGTCGGGGCACGACCTGCGCGGCGACGGCGGCGTGGTGCTGGGCGACCGGCCCACGGTGTCGAACTGGGGCGGCTTCGCCCAGCCCGGCGCCCACGGCCGCTTTGCGCGCGAGCAGGAGATCTACCTGCAGAACACCCGGCGCTGGCGCAACCTGCCCAAGCCCACCATCGCTGCGGTGCAGGGCCGCTGCATCGCCGGCGGGCTGATGCTGGCCTGGGCCTGCGACATCATCATCGCCAGCGACGACGCGCTGTTCTGCGACCCGGTGGTCACCATGGGCGTGCTGGGCGTGGAATGGTTCGTGCACCCCTGGGAGCTGGGCGCGCGCAAGGCCAAGGAATTTCTCTTCACCGCCGACAACTGGTCGGCGCAGGAGGCGCACCGCCTCGGCATGGTGAACCAGGTGGTGCCGCGCGCGGCGCTGCAAGACGAGGTGCTGGCCATGGCCGGCCGCATCGCCAGCAAGCCCGCGTTCGCACTGGCCATGGCCAAGCAGGCGGTGAACCAGACGCTGGACATCATGGGCCAGCAGACCGCCATCGACCACGCCTTCGGGCTGCACCACCTGTGCCATGCGCACAACAAGGAAGTCTTCGGCACGGTGATCGACCCCGCCGGCATGCCGGCAGCGGTGAAGCGCTGAGCCAGAGACTGAACCGACACCCGCTTCCCAACCCCAAAGAGAAAGGCAACACCATGCGCCAAGCCGTCATCGTCTCCTACGCCCGCACCGGCCTGGCCAAGGCCGGCCGCGGTGGCTTCAACAACACCCCGGGCATGACCATGCTGGGCCATGCCATCGACCATGCGGTGCGCCGCAGCGGCGTGGACGCGGCCGAGGTCGAAGACGTGGTGGCCGGCAACGTGACCGCCAGCGGCAACGTGGCGCGCGCGGCGGCCATGCTGGCCGGCCTGCCGGTCACCACATCGGGCATGACACTGAACCGCGCCTGCTCGTCGGGCCTGAACGCGATTGCGGTGGCGGCGCACCACATCGTCGAAGAAGGCGCCAGCGTGATGGTCGGCTGCGGCGTCGACTCCATCACCTACCAGGGCGGTGGCGGCGGTGGCCGCGACAGCCGCCTGACCGACCTGCTGCCGGCCTTCTGGATGCCGATGATCGACACCGCCGACATCGTGGCGCAGCGCTACGGCCTCAGCCGCCAGTACCAGGACGAGTACTCGCTGGAATCCCAGCGCCGCATGGCCGCAGCGCAGGAGGCCGGCAAGTTCAAGGACGAGATCATCTCGGTGAAGACCACGATGAAACTGGTCGACAAGGTGACCAAGGCCGAGACCTTCGTCGACGCAGTGGTCGACCGCGATGAGTGCAACCGCCCCGACACCACGCTGGAAGGCCTGGCCAAGCTGGCACCGGTGATGGGGCCCGACAAGTTCATCACCGCCGGCAACGCCAGCCAGCTGTCCGACGGCGCCGCCGCCGTGGTGCTGATGGAAGCCAAGGAAGCCGAGCGCCGCGGCCTGCAGCCGCTGGGCGCCTTCAAGGGCTGGGCGGTGGCCGGCTGCCAGCCCGATGAAATGGGCATCGGGCCGGTCTTCGCCATCCCGCGCCTGCTGGAGCGCCACGGCCTGAAGATCAGCGACATCGACCTGTGGGAGCTGAACGAGGCCTTTGCCAGCCAGTGCCTTTACAGCCGCGACAAGCTGGGCATCGACCCCGCCATCTACAACGTCAACGGCGGCTCCATCGCCATCGGCCACCCCTTCGGCATGACCGGTGCGCGCCTGGCCGGCCATGTGCTGATGGAAGGCAAGCGCCGCGGCGCCAAGCATGTGGTGGTGTCGATGTGCATCGGCGGCGGCATGGGCGGCGCCGGCTTGTTCGAGGTGTACTGAGCATGGCCGCCGGCCTGCAACGCCTGGCCGGCAAGGTGGCCGTGGTCACCGGCGGCAGCGCCGGCATCGGCCTGGCCACCGGCCGGCTGTTCGCGGCCGAAGGCGCGGCCGTGGTGCTGGTGGACCTGGACGCCGAAGGCCTGCAGGCGGCAGTGGCCGAGATCGGCCTGGCATCGGTCAGCCACGCGGTGGCCGATGTCAGCGACGAGGCGCAGATGCGCAGCGCGCTGCAGGCAGCCGTGGACCGGCACGGCCGGCTGGACGTGCTGTTCTGCAACGCCGGCACCGAGGGC
>JBBRVT010000172.1:0-8959 GCA_038246615.1 Burkholderiales bacterium | reverse complement strand
GGAGCGGCCCGGCGTTTCCTCATGCGCGCCCCCAGACCTGCCGCTTCGCGTCAGGCCCCCCGAGGGGGAATGAGGAAACTTGGGAGCGGCCCGGCGTTTCCTCATGCGCGCCCCCAGACCTGCCGCTTCGCGTCAGGCCCCCCGAGGGGGAATGAGGAAACTTGGGAGCGGCCCGGCGTTTCCTCATGTTCGCCCCCAGACCTGCCGCTTCGCGTCAGGCCCCCCGAGGGGGAATGAGGAAACATGGGAGCGGCCCGGCGTTTCCTCATGGGCGCGCGCCCAGATCAGCTCAGCAAGGCCTGGGCGAACTCGCGCGCGTTGAAAGTCTGCAGGTCTTCCAGCTTCTCGCCCACGCCGATGAAGTAGACCGGCACCGGCCGCTCGCGGGCGATCGCTGCCAGCACACCGCCCTTGGCCGTGCCGTCGAGCTTGGTGACGATCAGCCCGGTGAGGCCCAGCGCATCGTCAAAGGCCTTCACCTGCGTCAGCGCGTTCTGGCCGGTGTTGCCGTCGACCACCAGCAGCACCTGATGCGGCGCGCCGGCATCGGCCTTGGCGATGACCCGCTTGATCTTCTTCAGCTCCTCCATCAGGTGCAGCTGGGTGGGCAGGCGGCCGGCGGTGTCGGCGATCACCACATCGCGCTTGCGGGCCTTGCCGGCGGCCACCGCGTCGAAGGCCACGGCCGCCGGGTCGGCGCCTTCCTGGCTGATGATCTCCACCCGGTTGCGGTCGGCCCACACCGCCAACTGCTCCCGCGCGGCCGCGCGGAAGGTGTCGGCCGCAGCCAGCAGCACGGTCTGCTCGGCGTCGGCCAGGTGGCGGGTGAGCTTGCCGATGCTGGTGGTCTTGCCCGCGCCATTGACGCCCACCACCATCATCACCGTGGGCTGGAACTGGCCCACCACCAGCGCCTTCTCCAGCGGCGCCAGCAGTTCGGTCAGCGCGTCTCCCAGCAACACCTTCACCCGTGCGGGGTCGGTGGCCTTGGCCTCCTTGACGCGGCGTTTCAGGTCGGCCAGCAGGAACTCGGTGGCCTTCACACCGGCGTCGGCCATCAGCAGGGCGGACTCCAATTCCTCATACAGCGCATCGTCGATCTGCGTGCCGGTGAAGACCTGGGCGATGCTGCTGCCGGTCTTGCGCAGGCCGTTGCGCAGCTTGTCCATCCAGCTCTGGCGCATGGGCGCGGGCTGGTCGGGCGGCGGCGCGGCGACCACCACGGGCGCAGCAGCTGCGGCTGCAGGCGCCACCACGGGTGCAGAGGCTGGCGCCACCGGGTCCGCGGCGGCTGCCGGCGCTTCCGACGTGCCGGTGAGCTTGCCGACCGCCGCCTTCCACCAGGAGCTGCCGCCCTCGGGTGCGGCAGCTGCGGTATCGGCCAGTGCGGTATCGGCCAGTGCGTCAGCAGAGGTCGAGACCGGCGGTGGGACGGGTGCTGCCTCTGGGGCCGGCGCCGGCTTTTTCTTGAAGAAGCTGAACATGGGGTACAGGTTGGAAAGCGGCGATGGAAGCCCGCGGAATCAGCCGCTATACTGGCGGGCTCATGGCGCTTTAGCTCAGTCGGTTAGAGCGACGGAATCATAATCCGCAGGTCCGGGGTTCGAATCCCTGAAGCGCCACCAGAACCCCCGGCCCGAGCCTGCCTCGGGCCGTTTCGCTTGTCCCGGCGCTGCGGCGCCGGCGTCTGTTCCACAGCCCCTGGATCCACACCATGCCCCGCTGTGTTCTCCGGGCTTGCCTGGCTGCTGCGCTGCCGCTGCTGCTGACCGCCGGCGCCGCTGCACAGACCTCGCGCCCTTTCCCTGCCACCGCCCTGCGCGGCGCCCTGGTCGTCACCCAGCCGCCCGAGGTGCTGCTCAATGGCACGCCCGAGCGCCTGTCGCCCGGTACGCGCATTCGCGGCGCCGACAACATGCTGCAACTGTCGGGCGGGCTGGTCGGGCAGAAACTGCTGGTGCACTACACCCGCGAGCCCTCGGGCCTGCTGCACGACGTGTGGATCCTCACGCCCGACGAGGCCACGCGCAAGCCCTGGCCCACCACGCCGCAGGAGGCGCAGCGCTGGGAATTCAACCCCGCCGCGCAGACCTGGACCCGCCGCTGAGCCGCTGAGGAGCCCACCATGGCCAAGAAGGTCTATATCCGCAGCTTCGGCTGCCAGATGAATGAATACGACGCCGGCAAGATGGCCGACGTCTTGCGCGTGGCCGAAGGCTACGAGCCCACCGCCGACCCCGAGCAGGCCGACCTGATCCTGTTCAACACCTGCTCGGTGCGCGAGAAGGCGCAGGAGAAGGTGTTCTCCGACCTGGGCCGGGTGAAGCACCTGAAGGCCCGCGGCGTGCTGATCGGCGTGGGCGGCTGCGTCGCCAGCCAGGAGGGCGCGGCCATCATCGACCGCGCGCCCTATGTCGATGTGGTGTTCGGCCCGCAGACCCTGCACCGCCTGCCTCAACTGCTGGCGCAGCGCCAGGCCCAGGGCCGCGCGCAGGTCGACATCAGCTTCCCCGAGATCGAGAAGTTCGACCACCTGCCACCGGCCCGCACCGACGGCGCCAGCGCCTTCGTGTCGATCATGGAAGGCTGCAGCAAGTACTGCAGCTACTGCGTGGTGCCCTACACCCGTGGCGAGGAAGTGCACCGCCCCTTCGACGACGTGCTGGTCGAAGTGGCCGGCCTGGCCGACCAGGGCGTGAAAGAGGTGACGCTGCTGGGCCAGAACGTGAATGCCTACCGCGGCCGCATGGGCCGGGATGTCAAGGGCACGGCCGAGATCGCCGACTTCGCCCTGCTGCTGGAGTACGTGCACGACATCCCGGGCATCGAGCGCATCCGCTACACCACCAGCCACCCGAATGAATGTACCCAGCGTCTGGTCGATGTCTACGGCCGGCTGCCCAAGCTGGTGAACCACCTGCACCTGCCGGTGCAGCATGGCAGCGACCGCATCCTGATGGCGATGAAGCGCGGCTACACCGCACTCGAGTACAAGAGCACCATCCGCAAGCTGCGCGCTGTGCGGCCCGGCCTCAGCCTGTCGACCGACTTCATCGTCGGCTTCCCCGGTGAGACCGAGGACGACCACCAGAAGTCGCTGCGGCTGATCGAGGACGTCGGCTACGACGCCTCGTTCAGCTTCGTCTTCAGCCCGCGCCCGGGCACGCCGGCCGCCGCGCTGGCCGACGACACGCCGCAGGATCGCAAGCTCAAGCGCCTGCAGCAGTTGCAGGCACTGATCGAGCAGAACGTGCAACGCATCAGCGCCAGCCGCGTGGGCACGGTGCAGCGCATCCTGGTGGAAGGCCCGAGCCGCCGGCCGGGCCCCGACGGCGCCGCCGAATTGATGGGCCGCACCGAATGCAACCGCATCGTCAACTTCAACGGCGGGCCGCTGGCGGGGCGGCTGGTGGGGCAGATGATCGACGTCACCATCACCCAGGCCTTGCCGCACTCGCTGCGCGGGCAGGTGGTGACGCAAGCCATGCCAGCCTGATCAGCGCCGCCCCGGCCCAAAACCCACCCACCATAACGCGCCGGCGCTGGCCAGCACCATTGCCGCATAGGTGGCCATGCGGCCGTCGCGGCCGGTGAGCACCAGGCCAGCCACCAGCGCCACGCCCGCCGCCACGCTGGCCCAGGCAGCCAGCCTGCGCCAGGGCACACCGCGCAGTGCCGCACGCCACAGCAGCTTGCTCAGCGCGGCGGCGATCGCCCCCAGGCCCGCAGCGGGCAGCAGCAGATTCAGCAGATGCCACAGTGCGTCGAGCGGGCCCATCGGCAAGGATTCCGGGAAAGTGTCAACTTGACTTGACGGTCAAGCGCTGTTCTCATTGAGCCGTGTCAACAGATGCACAGGGCTTAGCAGCCAATTCGACCATCTGACGCAGCACCAAATTCTATAATTCGTCTATGAGTGTGTTCACCCTGGGCCTGAATCACACGACCGCGCCGATCGACATGCGCGGTCGTTTCGCCTTCTCGCCTGAACAGCTCTCGCCGGCTTTGCGCGGTTTCCGTGAGCGCCTGATGCGCGCGGTGCCCGAAGCGGCCCTGCTGTCCACCTGCAACCGCACCGAGCTGTATGTGGCCGCCGACCCGGCGCAGGTCACCCAGCTGGTTGCCCCGGCGATCGACTGGCTGGCCGCCCAGGGCGGCGTGCCGGGCGACCAGCTGCGCCAGCACACCTATGTGCTGGAACACCAGGACGCCGCGCGCCATGCCTTCCGCGTGGCCTCGGGCCTCGATTCGATGGTGCTGGGCGAACCGCAGATCCTCGGCCAGATGAAGCAGGCGGTGCGCGAGGCCGATGCCGCCGGCACCTTGGGCACCACGCTGCACCAGCTGTTCCAGCGCAGCTTCTCGGTGGCCAAGGACGTGCGCACCAGCACCGAGATCGGCGCCCACAGCATCAGCATGGCAGCGGCCTCGGTGCGGCTGGCCGCGCAATTGTTCGAAGACCTGCGCGACATCCGCATCCTGTTCGTCGGCGCCGGCGAGATGATCGAGCTGGTGGCCACCCACTTTGCCGCCCGTTCACCCAAGGGCATGGCGATCGCCAACCGCACGCTCGAGCGCGGCGAGAAGCTCGCCGGCCGCTTCAACGCCGAGAGCCTGCGCCTGGCTGATCTGCCCAGCCGCCTGCATGAATTCGACGCCATCATCTCCTGCACCGCCAGCACCCTGCCGATCATCGGCCTGGGCGCGGTGCGCAGCGCGCTGAAGGCCCGCCGCCACCGGCCGATGTTCATGGTCGACCTGGCCGTGCCACGCGACATCGAACCCGAGGTGGCGTCGCTGTCCGATGTCTACCTCTACACCGTCGATGACCTGTCGGCGGTGGTGCAAACGGCCGGCGAGAAGCGCCAGGCTGCGGTCGCCCAGGCCGAGGCCATCATCGACGCCGGCGTGCAGAGCTTTGCCCACTGGCTCGACCAGCGTGCCACCGTGCCGTTGATCCAGGCGCTGCGCGCCCAGGCCGACGACTGGCGCGCTGCCGAGCTGGCGCGTGCCCGCAAGCAGCTGGCCAAGGGCGCCGACATCGAATCGGTGCTCGATGCCCTGAGCCGCGGCCTGACGCAGAAGTTGCTGCACGGCACCCTGGCCGAGCTGCACGCCAGCGACGGCGAGGCCCGCCAGCAGATGGCGCAGACGGTGTCGCGCCTGTTCCTGCGCCAGACCAGCCGCAACCCGGTGGCCGACGACCACAGCTAGCCAACCCGCTGCAGGCCCGTGCGCTGGCGCGCCCCGCCAGCCACGGGCCTGTTGCATTGGGCGCCCGGACGCACCTGCCATGAAACCCGCCCTTCGCCAGCAACTGCAACGCCTGGCCATGCGCCTGGCCGAGCTGGACGCGCACCTGGCCGACCCGGCGCTCAGCCAGGACATCCAGCGTTACCGCGGCGTCGCGCGCGAGCAGGCCGAGGCTGCGGTGCTGGTGCAGCGCCTGGCCGGCTACGAGCAGCGCGAGGCTGACCTGGCCGCCGGGCGCGCGCTGCTGGCCGAACCTGGCCAGGACGCCGACATGGCCGAGATGGCGCGCGAGGAGATCACCGCCGCCGAGGCCGATCTGGCGCGCCTGCTGGCCGAGCTGCAGACCGCCCTGCTGCCGAAAGACCCGGACGACAGCCGCAATGCCTTCATCGAGGTCCGCGCCGGCACCGGCGGCGACGAGTCGGCGCTGTTCGCCGGCGACCTGGTGCGCATGTACCTGCGCTTCTGTGAGCGCCAGGGCTGGCGCACCGAGATCCTCAGCGCCCATGCCAGCGACCTGGGCGGCTACAAGGAGCTGGTACTGCGGGTGGAAGGCGCGGGTGCGCATACCGGGGTCTATGGCCAGCTCAAGTTCGAGAGCGGCGGCCACCGGGTGCAGCGCGTGCCGACCACCGAAAGCCAGGGCCGCATCCACACCAGCGCCTGCACCGTGGCCGTGCTGCCCGAGCCCGACGAGACCACCGAGATCACGCTGAACCCGGCCGACTTGCGCATCGACACTTTCCGCGCCAGCGGCGCCGGCGGCCAACACGTCAACAAAACCGATTCGGCGATCCGCGTCACCCACCTGCCCACCGGCCTGGTGGCCGAGTGCCAGGACGACCGCAGCCAGCACCGCAACAAGGCCAAGGCACTGGCAGTGCTGCAGGCCCGGCTGCGCGACCGCGAGCGCGCCGAGCGCGAGGCCAAAGAGGCGGCGCAGCGCAAGAGCCTGGTGGGCACCGGAGACCGCAGCGACCGCATCCGCACCTACAACTTCCCGCAGGGCCGGCTGACCGACCACCGCATCAACTTCACGCTGTACAAGCTGGGCGCCATCATGGACGGCGACCTGGGCGACGTGGTGGCCGCACTGCAGGCCGCCCAGGCGCAAGACCAGCTGGCCGCGCTGGAGGGCGCGGCGTGAGCAGCGCGACGGCACCCGGCCCGACCATCGCCCAGGCGCTGGCCGCAGCCCAGGCGCAGGGCATGCAGCGCAGCGACGCCCGCTGGCTGCTGGGCCACCTGCTCGGCCAGCCCGGCAGCTGGCTGCTGGCGCATGCCGACGAGGCCCTGACTGCCGACACCGCCCGGGCCCTGCAGGACGGCGCTGCCCAGGCGGCAGCAGGCAAGCCGCTGGCGCAGCTGATCGGCACGCAGGACTTCCACGGCCTGCGCCTGCAGGTGACAGCCGACGTGCTGGTGCCGCGTCCCGACACCGAGACCCTCGTCGACTGGGCGCTGGCCCTGCTGGCGGCCATGCCCGAGGCGCACCCGCAGGTGGCCGACCTGGGCACCGGCAGCGGCGCCATCGCGCTGGCGATCAAGCGCCTGCACCCGGCCGCGCAACTGCTGGCCACCGACCTGAGCCCGGCAGCTCTTGCGGTGGCGCAGCGCAACGGCCAGGCGCTGGGCCTGGACATCGCATGGGCCGAGGGCACCTGGTGGCAAGCCGTGCCAGCCGGCCGGCGCTTTCACCTGGTGGTCGGCAACCCGCCCTACATCGCCGGCGACGACCCGCACCTGCCGGCGCTGCGGCACGAACCCCTGCTGGCCCTGACCCCCGGCGGCGACGGGCTGGCCGCACTGCGCAGCATCATCGCCGGCGCGCACCACCACCTGCTGCACGGCGCCTGGCTGCTGCTGGAGCATGGCTGGGACCAGGCCGAGGCGGTGGCCGCGCTGCTGCGCGATGCCGGCTTCGTGGCCGTCGCCCACCGCCTGGACGCTGGCCAGCGCCAGCGTTGCACCGGCGGGCGCTGGCCAGGCCCGGAACAAGTGGTGATCGACGGCGCACTTGCCTGAACACAGGGTATCGGTGCCGGCGTACGATCGATTCGTGGCTGCCGGCAGAGGCAGGCGGCCCGGCCGTCACCGGGGATCTCCATGCGCAAGACCGCCACCACCGTGCTGTGTGCCATCACCCTGGCCTGCCCCTGGGCCCAGGCCCAGACACGCGGCCTGACCGCAGCGCCCGACGCCCTGGGCGGGCCGGTCTGGCAGGCGCGCTTCGAGCGTGATGCCAGCGCCCTGCCTGCCCTGTCGGCCCTGTCGGCACTGTCGGCGCCAGGCAGCCCGTCGGCCTGGCTGGGGGCAGCCCGCACACAACAAAGCCTGCGCCTGCTGGGCGACTACCAGTTCAGTGCCCTGCGGCTGGGCGAGACCGGCGGCCTGCGCCTGACCGGCGGCCTGCTGATCAACCTGCGCCAATCCGCCACCGGGCTGCTGACCAGCGGCAACCTGTCGGCCCAGCCGTATGCCGGCGTGGGCTATGCCAGCGGCAGCCTCGACGGCCGCTGGGGCTTCAGCGCCGACCTGGGCCTGGCCGGCGCCGCCGGCCTGGGGCCGCTGCGGCTGGACCGGCATGCCAACAGCCTGGGTGCCGACAGCCTGCCACGCCTGCTGCCGATGCTGCGCCTGGGCATGACCCTGGCATTCTGATCGCCGCTTGCTGAGGCCATCGCCGCCGAGCCCGACGCAGCCGGGGCGCTTTGCCGTATAACGTGCGCCTGACACAACCCCTCCCAGCCTGGGACAGAGACATGAGCAACGTTCAACAACGCATTGACAGCATCGTGAAGGGCGGCCGCGTGGTGCTGTTCATGAAGGGCACGGCGCAGTTCCCGCAATGCGGCTTCTCGGGCCGCGCCATCCAGGTGCTCAAGGCCAGCGGCGTGAAGGAGCTGAAGACCGTCAACGTGCTGGAAGATGAGGAGATCCGCCAGGGCATCAAGGACTATGCCGACTGGCCGACCATCCCCCAGCTCTACATCGACGGCGAGTTCGTCGGCGGCTCGGACATCATGATGGAGATGTACCAGTCGGGCGAATTGCAGCAGCTGATCAACAAGTGACCTTGCCTGCGGCCCGCCGTCTGGTGGTGGGCATCACCGGCGCCAGCGGCGCGGTCTACGGGGTGCGGCTGCTGGCACGCGCCCGTGCGCTGGGGCTGGAGACGCACCTCGTCATCACGCCTTCGGGCGTGCTCAGCGCCCACCATGAGATGGGCCTGGGCCGCAAGGCACTCGACGCGCTGGCCGACCATGCCCATGCGCACGGCGACGTGGGCGCCTGCGTGGCCAGTGGCAGCTTCGACACCGCCGCGATGGTGGTGGCACCCTGCTCGATGAAGACCCTGGCGGCGATTGCCCATGCCTTCAGCGACAACCTGCTGACCCGCGCGGCCGATGTCACGCTGAAGGAGCGCCGCCGGCTGATCCTGCTGGTGCGCGAGACACCGTTCAACCTGGCCCATCTGCGCAACATGACGGCCGTCACCGAGATGGGTGGCATCGTCTTTCCGCCGTTGCCAGCGTTCTACAACAAGCCTGCCAGCATCGACGCGATGGTGGACGACACGGTCGAGCGGGTGCTGGCACTGTGCGGCGTCGAGCGCGCCGCGCCGCAGCAGTGGCAGGGCCTGCGCTGACGCGTGTGGGTGCTCAGCCCAACCAGCGCAGCCGGTTGGCCAGCACCGCGTCGGGAT
>JBBRVT010000171.1:0-8989 GCA_038246615.1 Burkholderiales bacterium | reverse complement strand
GCATGCGCTCAGGCTCTCAGGGCAAGGCCGCGAAGCCCAGCACCACCCGCCGCGTCTTCGCGCTCTTCTTCTCGATCTTGGTGACCACCACAGCGCCGATCTCGGCGGTGTTGGCCACATGCGTGCCGCCGCAAGGCTGCAGGTCGACGCCCTGCACCTCCACCAGCCGCACCCGGCCGCTGCCCACACCCGACCGCGGCGGCTGCACGCTCATGCTGCGCACCAGGCCGGGGTTGGCGTCGAGCTCGGCTTCGGTGATCCAGCGGGTGCCCACCGGATGGGCGCCGGCCACCAGGCGGGCGATGCCGGCGGTGAGCGTGTCCTTGTCCAGCGGGTCGGTCATGTGGAAATCCAGCCGGGCGTAGCTGGCGGTGATGCTGCAGCCGTCCACCGGGTGCGGCACCAGTGCGCACAGCAGGTGCGTGGCGGTGTGGAAGCGCCGGTGCGCGGCGCGCCGTGCGCCGTCGATCTCGGCCACCACCGTCTGGCCTGCCGCCCAGCTGGACAGATCGGTACCCGGCGCCACCAGGTGCAGGATGCTGCCCGGCTCGGCGCCCTTGCGGGTGTCGGTGATGGCCAGGCTGGCGCCGTCGGCGCGCAGCAGCCGACCGGTGTCGCCCGCCTGCCCGCCGCCCTGCGGGTAGAACACGGTGCGGTCGAGCGTGATGCCGGCCTCGCCCACGCCGGTGGTGGTGGCGCTGCACTGCAGCAGGGTGGCGTCGTCGCGGAACAGTTCGTCGGTCATGCGGTGGCCAGGTCCAGGTTGCCGTTCGGGGTGTGCAGGGTGACGGCCAGGGCCGGGCCGCCGGGCACCAGCTGCGCCCCGCGCAGGCGCAGCAGCGTGGCCTCGCGCGGCTGCACGGCGCCCAGGCGCACCGCCTGCAGCACCACCGGCGACGCCGGCATGGCCGCAGTGGGGTGGCGGCCCTGCCACTCGATCAGCACCGGCAGCCGGCCCTGGCCCGGCAGCGCGCCGTCGTCGCGCACCAGGATGCGCCAGGCCAGCAGGCCCTCGGGCGTCGGCCGTTGGGCCGCCAGTGCCGGGCCGGGGTCCTGCGCGAAGTTGATCAGGCCCCAGCGCAGCATCTCCACGTTGGGTGTGCGCGCCACCGCCGTCAGCAACTGCGGGCCGTCGGCCAGCCGGGCTTGCACCGCCGGGTCGTCCAGGCCGAACCAGCGCACGCGCCCGGGCGGCGGTGCTGCGGGGTCGATGGCGATGATCTCCAGGTAGGTGTCGGCAAAGCCCGGGCCGTCGATGCGCAGCAGCCGGTTGTGCGTACCCATGAACGGGTGCACGCCGCCAGGGCCGGGTGCCACGCCCAGCGTGCGCTCGCACCAGGCCACGCCCTGCGCCAGGCTGGCCGCGCCGATCACCAGATGGTCGATGTCGCAGTTCACAGGTTCACCATACCCGAGACCAACTGGCACACCGCGCCGCCGATCCACACGTCGGCGCCGTCGCGCCGCACATGCACCCGGCCGGCCCGGCCGAGCGCCGCGCCCTGGGCGGCCACATAGGCGTCGGGCGCCAGGCCGGCGCCGATCAGCCACTGCGCCAGGCCGGCGTTCAGGCTGCCGGTGACCGGATCTTCGGGCACGCCCAGGCCGGGCACGAAGGCGCGCACCTCGAACTGGGTGTCGCTGCCGGCCGGCTGCGGGCCCACCACGCCCAGCTTGAGGTCGCGCATCGCCGCGAAGTCGGGCTGCAGCGCCAGCACGGTGGCAGCGTCGGCCAGCAGCGCGGCCATCCAGCCGGGGCCGTTGTCGACCCATTCGAGCTGCAGCACCTGCGCGTCGCGCAGACCCAGCGCCGCCACGGCCTGGGCGCGCAGGGCGGGCTCCACCCGGCCGATGCGGCGCAGCGCCGGCGCGGCGAAGGCCAGCATCGCGCTGGTGCCTGATGACCCGCGACGCACCCGCACCCGGCCCACGCCGCACTGCTGCACCACCACTGCCGGGTCACGCGGCACGCCGCCCGCCGCCAGCCAGGCGTGGCAGCTGCCCAGCGTGGGGTGGCCGGCAAACGGCAGCTCGCCGCCGGGGGTGAAGATGCGCACCTGGTAGTCGGCCTGCGGGTCGCTGGGCGGCAGCAGAAAGGTGGTTTCCGACAGGTTGGTCCAGCGGGCGAAGTCGGCCATTTGCGTGTCGCCCAGGCCCTGCGCATCGTGCACCACGGCCAGCGGGTTGCCGCGCAGCGGCACGCTGGAGAAAACATCCAGCTGGGAAAAGCGGCGTTCGGTCATGGGCATCGGACGGCTTGGCAAGGCGGCAGGAGCGCGGCCCGGGCGCCGCGCCCGGCAGCGCGGCCGCTGGTGCTGCTCACGGCGTGTCTTCGCGCTGGCCGTCCAGGTGGCCGCGCAGCACCCGGCCGAGCGTGGCCACGCCGTTGGCGATGTCCTCGGGCGACAGGGTGACGAAGCTCAGCCGCAGCGTGCGGGGATCGGCCGCGTGGGCATAGAACGCTGCGCCGGGCACATAGGCGATGCCCGCAGCCACCGCCTGTGGCAGCAGGGCCATGGCGTCGCAGCCGGCGGGCAGGCGCAGCCAGAAGAACATGCCGCCCTGCGGCCGCTGCCATTCGGTGCCGGCCGGCATGTGCTGCTGCAGCGCGGCGGCCATGGCGGCGCATTGGCGCGCATAGCGGGCGCGGATGGTGGGCACATGCTGGTCGAGGAAGCCGTTCTTGATGACCTCGTGCACCACCCGCTGGTTGATGCCCGGGGTGTGCAGGTCGGCCGCCTGCTTGGCCTGCAGCAGCTTGGGGTAGAGCGGCGGTGGCGCCACCAGGTAGCCCAGGCGGAAGCCCGGCGTCAGCACCTTGCTGAAGCTGCCCAGGTACAGCACGCCCGCGGGCCAGTGCGCGGCCAGCGGCGCCGGCGGCGGGGCATCGAACCACAGGTCGCCGTAGGGGTTGTCTTCGACCAGCGGAACGCCGACGGCCTGGGCGGCGGCCAGCAGGGCCAGCCGGCGTGCCTCCGGGATGACCCGGCCGGTGGGGTTCTGGAAGTTGGGCAGCAGGTAGGCGAAGCGGGTGCCTGGCGCGTCGTGCGGCAGGGCGCGGATGGATTCGGGCAGCGGCCCGTCGTCGTCGCCGGCCAGGCTGGTGTAGATCGGCTCATAGGGGTTGAAGGCCTGCAGCGCGCCCAGGTAGGTGGGCGTCTCCACCGCCACCGGCGCACCGGCGTCGACCATCACCTTGCCGACCAGGTCGAGCCCCTGCTGCGAGCCGGTGGTGATCAGCACCTGGTCGGCGTCCACCCGCATGCCCAGGCCACCCAGGTGCTGCGCCACCCACGCACGCAAGGGCGCGAAGCCCTCGCTGGCGGCGTACTGCAGCGCCTCGCGCGGGGCCTGGGTCAGTACCCGGTCGCAGGCTTCGCGGATTGCCTGGATGGGGAAGGTGTCGGCCGAGGGCAGGCCGCCGGCCATCGACAGCACGCCGGGCTGCTCGGTCACCTTGAGGATCTCTCGGATGATGGACGGGTTCAGCCGCGCGCTGCGGCGGGCCAGGTGCCAGAGGGTCATGGGATCTCCCGGGGAATCAACGTGGAACAGGGGCGGCCACCGCCATGCGCCGCGACAGGAACACCGCACACAGGACCGCCAGCCCAAAGCCGACGGTCACCGCCTGCAGCGGCTCGCCCAGCAGCGGCACCGCCAGCAGCATCGACAGGAAGGGCTGCAGCAGCTGGATCTGGCTGACCCGCAGCATGCCACCCAGTTGCAGGCCACGGTACCAGGCGAAGAAGCCCAGCCACATCGAAAACACGCCGAGATAGACGAAACCGCCCCAGGCCGCCTGGCTGACCGGGCCGGCGGGCCAGGTGGCCAGCGCCACCGGCACGGTGACCGGCAGGCACAGCACCAGCAGCCAGCTGATGACCTGCTGCGGCGGCATCGGTGTGCTGCCATCGGCCTGTGGCGCCGACAGCCGCGCGCCCGCCACATAGCCCAGGCCGCCCCAGGCCACCGCCAGCAGCAGCAGGCCGTCGGCCGCCTGCAGCTTCGCGCCGCCCTGCCAGGCCGCAAAGCCCAGCACCAGCAGCGTGCCGGCCAGCGCGCAGGCCCAGAAACCGGCCGACGGCCGCTGGCGCAACAGCACCGCGCCGATCGCCGCCGTGGCAATCGGCAGCAGCCCTGCCACCACTGCCGCATGGGCCGCGTCCACCCGCTGCACCGCCAGCCCCAGGAACAGCGGGAAGCCGAAGACCACGCCCAGCGCGGTGAGTGCCAGTTGCCGCCACTGCGCGGCACGCGGCCGGGGCGCACGCACGGCCAGCAGCCAGGCTGCCGCCAGCAGGCCGGCCAGCGCCGCGCGGCCGATGGCGACGAACACCGCCGGCAGTTGCGGCGCCGCCAGGCTGCCCGAGGCCAGGCGCGTCATCGGGATGGTCAGCGCGAACACCAGCACCCCCAACGCGCCCAGCCACCAGCCCAGGGCCTGGGGCGACATGCGGGGCGCTGGGGCCACGGCGGGGTGCAACGGCGTCGTCATCGGACGAGTCTAGCCGCACGGACAACACAGATTCAGTACACTAGGCAGTACAGTTTGAACGACTGTACTGCTCACATGCCCGACACAGACACCACCCTGACGCCGATCGACACCGCTGCCGGCACGCTGGGCCAGCAACTGGCCGCACGCGTGGCTGCGCGCATCCGCAGCGGTGCGCTGTCGCCCGGCACGCGCCTGCCGTCGGTGCGCGAGGGTGCCCGCCTGCACGGCGTGAGCCCCAGCACCGTGGTGGCGGCTTACGACCAATTGCAGGCGCAGGGCCTGGTGGAGGCGCGCCGCCAGCGCGGCTTCTTCGTGCGCGGGCCGCTGGCCGCCGCGCGTGGCAGCGCTGTGGCGGCGCTGGCGACCAACCCGACCGCAGCCCCGCTGCCACCGCCGCTGGACGCCACCGCGCTGATCCGCGGCATGTTCCAGCAGGGCTCGGCGCCGAGCGGCCCGGGCATGGGCACCCTGCCCGAGGCCTGGCTGGACCAGCCACTGCTGGACCGCGCGCTGCGCCGCACCCTGGGCCACCCTGCGCAGGGTGGCAAAAGCGGTGGCAACAGCACTGCCAGCGGCAGTGGCGGCAGTGGCCGCGGCGACGGGCTGCATTACGGCAACCCGGCCGGTGACGACAGCCTGCGCCAGGCGATGGCGCGCCGCCTGGCCGGCGAGCTGGGCATTGCCGCCGAGGCCGGCCAGATCGTCACCACCATCGGCGCCACCCATGCGCTGGACCTGGTGGCGCGCACCCTGCTGCAGCCGGGCGACGCGGTGCTGGTCGACGAACCGGGCTGGGCGGTGGAGTTCGCACGCCTCAGCCGCATGGGCATGCGGCTGCTGCCGGTGCCACGCGGGGCCGACGGCCCCGACCTGGCGGTGATGGCGCAGCTGCTGGCGCAGCACCGGCCGCGGCTGTACGTCACCGTCTCGGTGCTGCACAACCCCACCGGGCAGTCGCTCAGCCTGGCTGCGGCGCACCAGATCCTGAAGCTGGCCGAGCAGCACGACCTGACCATCGTCGAAGACGACACTTATGCCTGGCTGGCGCCGGCCCATGCGCCGCGCCTGTGCGCGCTGGACGGGCTGCAGCGCACGCTCTACATCACCGGTTTCTCCAAGATCCTGGCGCCGGCCTGGCGCGTGGGGGTGGTGGCTGCGGCGCCGGCGCTGGCCGAGCGCCTGATCGACAGCAAGCTGCTGGGCCTGCTGACCACCCCGGCGCTGCTGGAGCGCGCAGTGGCCTGGTGCCTCGACCAAGGGCTGCTGCGCCGCCATGCCGAGCGGGTGGTGGCGCAGCTGGACGCGGCCCGCCAGCGCGTGGTGCAGCTGGCGCAGGCCAGCGGCTGCCGGTTCGTCACACCGCCGCAGGGCCTGTTCGGCTGGGTGGACACCGGCGTGGACACCGAGCCGCTGGCCGTCCGGCTGGCCGCCGCCGGCTGGCTGGTGGCGCCGGGCCGGCTGTTCCTGGCCGCGCCGCGCCCCACCACGCTGATGCGCGTGAACTTCGCCTCTGCCCAGGATGCACGTTTCTGGCAGGCATTTACAGCCGCCCGTCATACGCTGGGTGGCCAGGCCGTGCGATAACCCTGCGTGCCCAGCGTCGATACCCGCATGTTTCCCAGCACCCAGCCGATGGACATGGCCGACAACATGGCCGACAACATGGCCGACAGGATGGCCGGCAGCCAGCCGCGCCCGACCGCCCACACCGCACTCAGCTCGCTCAACCCGTCGCTGCTGCAGGATCTGCAACGCTTCGACGCGGCCAGCCCGCAGCGTGAACTGCTGGAAGTGCTGGCCGCCTGCGTGCGCCATACCCAGGCGCTGGCGATCACCGTGTCTGCACCCGGGCAAGCGCCGCTGGTGCTGAGCGTCTTCCCCACCGAGCGGCAGGTGCACTGCGCGCAGCCCCTGGCCGACGTGCTGGACGGCGACCTGACGGCGCTTCAGGTGCTGGAGGTGCAGCCCGCACGCTGGCGCACGCCGGGCAGCACCGAGGCGCACCGCATCGACCAGCCGGCGCACTACGCGCCGCTGGGGCCGCTGCTGTGGGCGGTGGCGCTGCGCGGCGCGCGCGGCGCGCTGCTGCCCGAGCTGGCCGGCCAGGCGGCCTACCGGCTGTCGCCGGGCATCAGCCTGGGCGCGCTGGTGGTGCCCGGTGCGATGGCGGCCAGCATCACCCGGCTGCGCCGCCACACCTGCAACCTGCGCGAGATCGCCAGCTGGCAAGGCGTGGGGCCGCAACGGGCGATGCGCCTGCTCAATGCGCTGTACCTGCAGTCTGGCCTGATCGTCAGCCGCACCCACCCGGCCGCCACCAACGACGGCTGGACCGGGTACTGATCCCACCCCCGCAGCGCCTGCGGCGCCTGCCCCTCCAGGGGGCGGCCCCAGCGGCCCGGCAGAGCCGGTTCAGCGGCGCCCACTCGACAGGGGCCACCACCCCCGTCAACCGTTGCCGAACGCTTCCTGCCGCTCCAGTGCGGCCAGCAAGGCGTCATCGATGGCAGCATGGCGCTGGCTCAGCGCGGTGGCTTCGGCAGGTGCCTTGGCGAACAGCGTGCCGTCGGCCAGGCGCGCGGCGATGCCGGCCTGCTCGGCCTCCAGCGCGGTGATGCGCGCCGGCAGTTCGTCGCGCTCGCGCTGCTCCTTGTAGCTGAGCTTGCGCCTGGCGGGGGCGGGGGCCGGCGCGGCCGACTGGACGGACGCCGGGGCCGGTGCGGCCGGTTTCACAGCCGCCGCCGACTGCGCCGCCGATTGCGCCGCAGATTGCGCCGCGGATTGCGCCGCCAGCATGCGCGCCCGCTGCGCCTGCCAGTCGGCGATGCCGCCCTCGTATTCCCGCCACTTGCCAGTGGATGTCGCCCCCACGGCGGCCAAGCCCGCCGAGCCCCCCGAGGGGGCGCCAGACCGGCTTGGGAGCGGCCCGGCGCCCGGCCCGAGATCGCCCTCCCAACAGATCAGGCTGGTGACCACGTTGTCGAGAAAGCGCCGGTCGTGGCTGACCAGGAACACCGTGCCGGCGTAGCTCTGCAGCAACTCTTCCAGCAACTCCAGCGTGTCGATGTCCAGGTCGTTGGTGGGCTCGTCGAGCACCAGCACATTGGCCGGCAGGGCGAACAGGCGCGCCAGCAGCACCCGGTTGCGCTCGCCGCCGCTGAGGGTACGCACGGGGCTGTTGGCACGCTCGGGCGAGAACAGGAAGTCGTTCAGGTAGCTCATCACATGCTTGCGCTGGCCGTTGAACTCGACCCACTCGCTGCCCGGGCTGATGCTGTCGGCCAGCGTGGCGTCGAGATCGAGCCCGGCACGCATCTGGTCGAAGTAGGCCACTTCCAGCTTGGTGCCCTGGCGGATCTTGCCCGCCGTGGGCTGCAGCTCGCCCAGGATCAGCTTGAGCAGCGTGGTCTTGCCCGCGCCGTTGGGCCCGACCAGGCCCACCTTGTCGCCACGCAGGATGGTGGCGGTGAAGTCCTTGACGATCAGCTTGTCGCCCGCGCTGGTGGAGAAGGTCAGACCCACATCGGTCAGCTCGGCCACGATCTTGCCGCTGGGCGCGCCGGCGTCGATCTCCAGCCGCACCTGGCCGAGTGAATCACGCCGCGCCTGGCGCTGCGTGCGCAGCACCTCCAGCCGCTGGATGCGCGCCACGCTGCGGGTGCGGCGGGCCTCCACGCCCTTGCGGATCCACACTTCTTCCTGCGCCAGCAGCTTGTCGGCCCGCGCGCCGGCCAGCGCGTCGGACGCCAGCTGCTCTTCCTTCATGCGCTCGTAGGCGCTGAAGTTGCCGGGGTAGCTGCGCAGCAGGCCGCGGTCGAGCTCGACGATGCGGGTGGCCACGCCGTCGAGGAAGGCGCGGTCGTGGGTGACCAGCATCACGCTGCCCTTGAAGCTGCACAGCAGCTGCTGCAGCCAGTCGATCGAGTCCAGGTCGAGGTGGTTGGTGGGCTCGTCGAGCAGCAGCACGTCGGGCACGGCCACCAGGGCCTGGGCCAGGGCCACACGCTTCTTCATGCCGCCGGAGAGCTGGGCGATCTCGCGGCTGCCGTCCAGGTGCAGCTGGGCCAGCGTGGTGTCCACCCGCTGCTCCCAGGTCCAGGCGTCGAGTGCCTCGATGCGGGTCTGCAGCGCGTCCAGGTCGACGCCGTCGGCATGCGCCTCGTAGGCGTCGCGCACCGCGCGGGCCTCGGCCACGCCCTCGGCCACCGCCTCGAACACGGTGTGGCCGGGCTCGAAGACCGGCTCCTGCGGCACGTAGCAGATGCGCAGCCCCAGCGTCATCTGCAGCAAGCCGTCGTCGAGCTTCTCCAGCCCGGCAATCACCTTCAGCAGGCTGGACTTGCCGGTGCCGTTGCGGCCGATCAGGCCCAGCCGCTCGCCAGGCTCCAGTGCGAGGCCGGTGGCGTCGAGCAGGGCGACATGGCCGTAAGCGAGGTGGGCGTTGGAGAGGGAGAGCAGGGCCATGCTGGCATTGTCGCCGCGTGGGGCATG